>JAFAWN010000405.1 GCA_019241735.1 Terriglobales bacterium | reverse complement strand
TCCCTGCTTAACCGCTCCGGCGGCACCCGCATGCCATTTACGTGGACCATCAATCCCTATCGCGGCTGCGAATTTGCCTGCAAGTATTGCTATGCCCGCTACACCCACGAATTCATGGAGATGCGGGACGGCATTGACTTTGAGCGGAAGATCTACGTCAAGCAGCATGCGGCAGAGTTATTGCGCCAGGAATTAAAGAAGGTCAAGCGGGGTGAGGACATTGCCATCGGCACGGCCACCGATCCCTACCAGCCGGCGGAGAAACGCTTTGAAGTCACGCGCGCAATACTGGAAGAACTGGCCCAACACCAGGGACTGGAAATTGGCATCGTCACAAAATCAAACCTGGTGCTGCGGGACGTCGAGCTGCTGAAAAAAGTTTCGCAGCAAAATGAGATCTGCGTAAACCTCACTATTACCACCCTGAATGCCGACCTCGCGCGCATCCTGGAACCGCGAGCGCCCCGCCCCGATCTCCGGCTGGAAACTGTGCGTAAACTCAACGAAGCCGGGGTTGAGGCAGCAGTAATCTGCGCTCCAGTTTTGCCCGGGATCACCGATTCTCCCCACGACCTGGATGCGTTGGTGCGGGCCACCGCCGCGGCTGGAGGAAAATACATCTATGCGAATGCTCTCTTTCTGAAGCCATGCTCGTACGCGGTATTCGAGCCTTTCCTTGAAAAGGAATTCCCCGGCCTGGTGGCGCGATACAGGCAGCAGTTCCAGGGGGAGGCTTTTCTGCCTCCAACCTATCGGAAGAACCTTTCGCGACTCATGGCGAGTCTGCGCGAGAAACATGGGATTCGAGGTAAGGGGGAAGCGGCGCAAGCATCGCCAAGTGCGGATCGGGGTGGGACCAGCCAGTTGGCACTCTTTTGAGCAGGCTGCATGATGGTTCTCCAGCGCCGCTTAGCCAGAATTCCCCCGGGGAATTTTCCAGGTTTGGGCTTTGAAATAAATGGTCTTCTCGCGTGAGGCAGTGTCCCCACCTCGCCGATCTCGGCGTCGGCTTTGTTTCAAAGTGACACAACGTGTCAGTCCACCGCCAGTTTCTGACACACCCGGCGGTCTGACGGGGTAATCTCGGATCTAAACAGGTGACCAATGCTCGGCATTCGTTGAAAACAAAGCACACTCTGGGTTTGTCGGGGGGCCGGAAGTAACCTTTGTTTTTGGCGGGTAAAGTGCGAAGCTTATATGCATTCGGGTCTACTTTAGACCACATCATACGGAGAAGAGGAAAACAGAAATGCGGAAACAGAAGGGCTTTTCACTGATTGAGCTGCTGATTGTGGTCGCGATCATTTTGATCATTGCTGCAATCGCCATTCCTAACCTATTGAGAGCACGTATTGCTGCTAACGAGTCATCGGCTGCGGCCTCGCTGCGCACCATCGGCACCGCCGAAGTGACCTATCAGACTTCTTATCCAACAGTCGGCTACGCCGTGCTGGCCAACCTCGGCGGGGCGGCTCCTTGCACCCCGGCGATTGCCACTGCGTGCATTATCGACAACCAGCTGGCTCTTGGCGTTAAGAGCGGCTACACGCTGAACTCAGTTGCACAGGGCGCTGCACCGGCCACTGGCTTCTTCGCCACCGGCGTGCCCCAGTCTGCGTCCACGGGTATCAAGGGATTTTGCTCGACCGAGGACAACGTCGTGCGCTTCATCACCCCGTACGCGGCAACCACTTATGCAAACTGCCCGACCGCTTACGCGCCAATCGGACAATAGTTAAAAGTGTGGCAAGTACCTAGGGGAGGGTACCAGCCGGGAGCATCGGACGAAAGTCCGGTGCTCCTTTTGTTTTTTGCCTGCAAAATCAAGGTTCGAGAAGGTTCCCTAAAATTGTCACAATCGTGTCATTTTCGGTCAATCCAAACGGCCAGCACGGGACGAGCGGTTCAGCAAATGGCACGATCAGATTGTAAATACAGTACTTAGATAAGTAATCTTCGGGATTGGTTGACTTAGCATGGAACTCGAAGTGCAACTATAATGTTTGTAATCGTTAAGCGGTAATGCCAGGGGCGTGGAGAATGATGCAGAAACAAAAGGGATTTTCACTTATCGAATTGCTGATTGTCGTAGCGATTATTTTGATCATTGCCGCGATCGCAATTCCAAACCTCTTATCGGCGCGACGCGCGGCCAATGAGTCTTCCGCCGCAGCTTCGCTGCGAACCATAGACACGGCAGAAGTCACTTATCAAACCTCCTATCCCACTACCGGATACGGAAGCCTGGCCGCCCTCGGTGGCGCTGCCCCTTGCGTGCCGGCCATAGCACACGCGTGCATCATTGATAACCAGCTCGCTCTGGGCGTCAAGAGCGGCTACAACATAACTGTTGCGGCACAGGGCGCGGCTCCAGCCACTGGGTTCTTCGCGGCGGCAGCCCCTATTTCCGCCTCCACTGGCATAAAGGGATTCTGCTCAACCGAAGATAATGTGGTGCGTTTTATTACTCCTTATGCGGCAACCACATACGCTAACTGCGCCACCGCATACACCCCAATCGGGCAATAATCCAATACGAATCTTGCTGAATCACGCTGCCAGGGGCCTTAAATGGCCTCTGGCGGTCGTACGTTTCCTCGCATTTTTTGTGAGACGAGCCGGGGAAATGATGAGAATTGTCATGCCCCAAGACGCACCTTAGCTCCGTGGCGCAGGTCACGGCGTGGAGTCGTATGATAAATCCAGCGCACAGAATGACTTGCGCCATAACCATGAGGATTTCGCCCACCCCCACTTACTGGCCATTGACTTGCACATAATTAAACCAAACCGGATATGTGCCATAAAAGAACATTTCGCGGCGCGTGCCAGCAAGTAGCCTCGGCTGGATTCTCGCTGATCGAGCTGCTGATCGTGGTGGCCATTATCTTGATCATCGCTGCTATCGCGATACCTAATCTGCTTCGCGCGAGAATTGCCGCCAACGAGGCTTCTGCAGCAAATTCAGTCCGGCAGATTGCCACAGCGGAGATCTCCTATAGCGCCTACTATCCGACCATCGGATACTCGGCGGCTCTTGCCAATTTAGGTGGTCCGGGGGCCTGCGCTCCCAGCGCCGCGACCGCCTGCCTGGTGGATAATGTGATGACCACCGGCTTCAAGAGCGGTTATCAATTTGTCGCGTTGGGATTCGGTGGCGCCCCGAACACGTCTTTTGTGGTTGGCGCAACGCCGCAAAATTATGGGGTCACTGGTGTGCGGGCATTCTGCATCGTCACCGATGGCGTGCTTCGCATCAATCCCGGATCCGCGGGGCTCGCGCCGCCGCCCGACGTACCCACCTGCATGGCATACCCAACGGCGCAGTAACAACATCTCACAGTTCGACCAACAGCCGCAGTCTCATTTCTTCGCAAAAGATATAATCGAATTACTTTGATAATCTGGCGCGACCAGTCCGGCTACACTCTGGCTGAATTACTAATCTCGGTTGTAATTATTCTGCTGATCGGATCCATTGTGTTCCCCAATGTTTTGCGCTCTCAGCTATCGGCCAATGAGTCTGCCACGATCAGCAATATTCGTGAGATCAACAAGGCGCAAAGCGTTTATCAATCCACTTACCCGACCCGAGGTTTTGCCGCCAGCTTGTCGGACCTGGGGCCAAACCAGGGGAAGAAATGCGTCGTCAAGAATGTAGGGCCGGAGGGCATGTGCCTTATCGGGGCGGATTTGGCCAATGCTCTCACGCCCACCACTCCGTTCGATGGATATTGGTACCGGCTCAATCCAACAACAAGGGATAGCGCCGGTGCGGTCACCGGATATGTAATAAGCGCGGCGCCGGCGGTCTTCAATAAGACCGGGGTGCGTGATTTTTGTTCAACCGAAGAAGCGGTTATTCACTATAAAGTGCCGAATGCGAATTCCGAACCACCGGCGCCTGCTCAGTGCGCCGCGATGCCAGTCCTGCAATAAGCCCCGACTTTACTTTGGTAATGCGGCCCCCCGGCTGCTCTCTGTCACTTCGGCCTCAATTGCTTATAATTTTCTACAGCGATATTGCATCTATGGCGGCAATCGAAATTCTCGGCCTGGAGAAGACTTACCACGTCGGTTTCTGGCGCAAGAAACCGAAGTGTGCGCTGAAGCCGCTCCATCTAGAAGTTGAAGATGGCGAGATTTTTGGTTTTCTTGGGCCTAATGGCGCGGGCAAGACCACCACGCTGAAGATGCTGATGGGCCTGGTGTTTCCAACCGGCGGGTCCGCGCGAATTCTGGGAATGGAAATTAATGATCCGCGGATGAAGGCGCAAATCGGATTCCTGCCGGAGCAGCCTTACTTCTACGATTATCTGACGGCGCGCGAACTGCTGAATTATTACGGCCAGTTGTCCGGTATTCACACTGACCGGCGCAAGATCAGCGAGATTCTGGAGCGGGTCGGGTTGCCGAAAGACGGTGACGTGCAATTGCGGAAATTTTCCAAGGGAATGCTGCAACGCGCCGGCATAGCCCAGGCCATTTTGCACGACCCCAAAGTCGTGTTTCTGGACGAGCCAATGTCTGGCCTTGATCCGATGGGACGCCGCGAGGTCCGCGACCTGACGGAGCAATTGAAGCGCGAAGGCAAGACGGTTTTCTTCTCCACCCACATTCTTTCCGACGCCGAAGCGCTTTGCGACCGGGTTGCCATCATTCATCAGGGCACGCTGCAAGGCGTGGGCGCAGTTGCGGACTTGACTGCGAGTGTTCAGGGTAAAGTTGAAATCGTCTGGCAGGGCAACACGGTGCCGGCTTCAATTCGCGGCCTTGGCGCAGATTGCCATGTAACTGGGGACACCGTCCGGGCTGTCATTGCTGAAGTAAAGCAGGATGCGGCTCTGGAGGCGTTGCGACGGGAGCGCTTGCGGCTGATCGCACTCGTCCCGGTACGCACGTCACTCGAGGAATACTTTATGCACAAAGTGCAGGATGCGGAGCAGGCCGCGGCGGTGCGAGTATGAACATGCGGGTCGCGCACATTGCCCGGAACACGTTTCGAGAGGCGGTCCGCGACCGCGTGCTTTACAACCTGATCGCCTTCGCGCTGCTAATGTCCGGCGCAGCAATTCTGGTGGGTCAAATTTCGATCGACATTGAACGGCTGGTGGTGGTGAATCTGGGGCTGACGGCGGTGTCGCTTTTCGGCATGGTGATTGCGATCTTCATCGGCATCGGACTGGTTTCCAAAGAAATTGATAAGCGCACGCTGTACACAGTTCTATCGCGTCCCGTGCGGCGTTGGGAATTTATCGCAGGAAAATTCTTTGGCCTGGCGGGGACACTCGTCGTAAATACCCTTTTCATGGCGGCGGGAGTGTTCGCGGCCCTGCTGTATGTGTCGCGTCACTTTCAGCACAGCGATGGCTGGATCATGGTGGCGCTCTATTTCATAGTCCTTCAATTTCTCATCATTACTGCGCTTGCCCTGCTATTTTCGTCATTTTCCTCGCCGCTGTTGGCAGCAGTGTTTGCCTTCTCTTTGTTTGTAATTGGAAGCTTCGCCGAGGACCTGCGCGGGTTCGCAGCCATGACGCAGGGGGTGACCAAGTGGCTGGCGAGCGGCGCGGCTTACCTGGTGCCAAATTTTTCGGCGCTGAACATCATCAGCATGGTGGCACACGAACAGGGTGTTTCCCGGCAATTGATTTTCTACAACACCGCGTACGCGCTCATTTATACGACGATGGCACTGTCCGGCGCGGTGCTAATTTTTGAGCGGCGGAACCTGAAATGAAGTCCGCGCGGCGCACCGCTATGGTTGCCGGCCTTCTCGCGCTTTTCAGCCTGGCCGGATCTGTTTTTTTGTTGCGTCGCCTCGATCAATTGCGGCCGGCCGGTACCCTCGAAGATGTTCTCTACCTCCCATCGCCTAAAGCTCTGAAACGGTTAAGCCTTGGCTACGATGGCCTGATGGCGGATGTTTACTGGACGCGTGCAGTGCAGTATTTCGGCTCGCAGCATGCCGCCGGCTCCCGGCATTTTGAGTTGCTGGCGCCGCTTCTCGATATCGCCACAACGCTCGACCCACATCTGGTGGTGGCGTACGAGTTCGGTTCGCACTTTCTCACCGTGAAACCGCCAAATGGCGCAGGTATGCCACAGCACGCGATCGAACTGGTGAAATATGGCATTCGCAATAATCCGGATAATTGGAAGCTTTATTACGATCTGGGTTTTATCTATTACATGGACTTAAAGGATTACGCAGGCGCCGCTGACGCATTTGCCCAAGGCGCGCTGCTGCCTGGCGCGCATCCATGGATGAAGGTCCTGGCGGGCCGGATGGCCGAGCACAGTGGCGAGACTCAAACTGCAAGACTGATGTGGACCGCGACCTACCAGGAGACGCGCGACCCGAATATCCGCGCCAATGCTGGCGCCCATTTGCGAGCTCTACAAGTAGACGAAGATGTAACTGCGCTCGAAGCTCTTACCGCGCGTTACCATGAGAAAACCGGCCAGTTCCCTTCCACCTTTGCTGATCTGGAGAAAGCGGGAATGTTGCGCGGCGTTCCGCGCGACCCTCTCGGACATACTTACAAGCTGATGGCGGATGGGCGCATCGAAGTGCGCGAGCCCGACGACTTCCCGTTCATCGAAAAAGGAACGCCGCCCTTCTATACGCCGCCCCGAATGCCAAAGTTTCTGCCCGATGATTACGCCGGCAAGCGGTGAACGCCTGGCTTAAGCGGGAACCGCTAGTGAGTGCTATCGTTTTCGTGACTTTCCGAACATACGCTCCGGATCAATGGCCACGAAAACTCCCCGGCTGCGCGCCAGTACCTCGTCTTTCTGATTCTTAATCTCTGCCAGAGCAAAGTGGCGGCGGCCACGAACCCGGATTTCGCGCGAATTTACATGCAAAGGTTTATTCAGGGGAACAGGCTTCAAGAAATCAACTGTCATTTGGGAGGTCACGGCGATCACGCCTCGCAGTTTGTTGATCTTGCCCATAGCATCGTCGAGGATGGTCGCAATGATTCCTCCGTGACAATAGCCGGGAGGCCCGGTGTAGCGCTTGCTAAGAGAAAAGCGACAAGTATAGGCCGGGTCACCTTTCTGTTTCACTGATTGCGGAACGAACTTCAGGTGCATGCCGTGAGGGTTGTCGGGGCCGCACGCAAAACAATAATTCTTCGGAGTGTTGGAGGGCTGTCGGGAACCGGAGTGCTTAACCATAGATCATAAATTCTATGCTTCCGCTGTGATAAACTTTTCGGCCAGCCACAGCTTTTGGTTTGTAATCGCGAATATGCAAGGTACTCAACCGCCGCCCGAGGTGTTGTAGATGGGTCTTGCTCTGCTAGTGATGATCTGGCTGATCACCTTTATCAGCACATACTTTTTTGCCGCAAAAACCTGGTGGCTGCCGCAAGGAGCCTCTACCTCGGCGCCTGGCATTGACCATCAATTTGCATTCACTTATCTGCTGATGGGAATAGTGTTTGTCGCGGCGCAGTGCGCGCTCGGATACTTTGTGTGGAAATACCGGGAGCGCGGAGCGGGCGCAGTGGCCGACTATTCGCACGGCAACACCAAGCTTGAAATTGTGTGGACGGCTTTAACTGCCATCCTTTTTATCGGGCTGAACCTGATGGGAAGTCCCATCTGGGCGGCGGAGCGCTTTGCCCCGGCCGATGCGGGAGCGCTACCCGTAGAAGTAACGGGGATGCAGTTCGCCTGGTATTTTCGCTACGCCGGCCCCGATGGAAAATTTGGGGCAACCGCACCCAAGCTGATGGATCCCTCGGCGGGAAATGAATCTGCCATCGGGCTTGATACTTCTGACCCCGCCGCCAAAGATGATGTGGTAACCGGAACCATGTATCTTCCGGTGAATCGCCAGGTAGATCTCACCCTGCGTGCCGTCGATGTTATTCACAGCTTTTTCGTGCCGAACATGCGGTTCAAGCAGGATGCGGTGCCGGGGCTCGCGATCCACATGCATTTCACGCCCACCGCAGTTGGTGACTACGAAATCGCATGTGCTGAACTTTGCGGCCTGGGGCACTACAAAATGCATGGAATGCTAAAGGTGGTCAGCGCCGAAGATTTCGAAAAATGGATGGCAGCCCGGGAGGCGGAGAAACAATAAATGGCCGCTCAAGACGTTCACGCACACACCGCACACGCACACGCCGCGCCGCAAGGCTTTGTCCGCAAGTATGTTTTCAGTCTCGACCACAAAGTCATCGGGCTACAGTATTTCTTTCTCGCGCTGACCGCTGTCTTTGTGGGCATGATTCTGTCGCTG
Organism: Terriglobales bacterium; assembly: GCA_019241735.1. Lineage (GTDB taxonomy): Bacteria > Acidobacteriota > Terriglobia > Terriglobales > Acidobacteriaceae > JAFAWN01. The sequence continues at coordinate 5,542 of JAFAWN010000405.1, read as the reverse complement.
CTGATGCGCATCCACCTCGTCTGGCCGGGTGCAGCCATTCCATTGATCGGGGAGATCAAGCCGGAAACTTATCTCAGCCTGCTGACCATGCACGGTACGATCATGGTCTTTTTCGTGCTGACGACGGCGCCGCAGGGTGGTTTCGGGAACTATTTCCTGCCGATTCAGATTGGCGCCCCGGATATGGCGTTTCCTGTCCTCAACATGCTTTCGTTCTGGACAACTTTCGTGGCCTTCGTGGTCCTAATTTGCGCGTTCTTTGTCACCGGAGGCGCTCCTCTGCATGGCTGGACCGGCTACGCTCCCCTCAGCGCACTGACCAACACTGGTCCGGGTGAGCAACTGGGCGCGGATTTGTGGATCACAAGCATTGCCATTTTCTGCGTCGCCTCGCTCATGGGCGCATTGAACTTCATCACTACGACGCTCGATCTGCGCGCCAAAGGCATGACCATGATGCGGATGCCGCTCACCGTCTGGTCATGGTTCATCACTGCAATTCTTGGACTGCTGGCGTTTGGTGTGCTGCTCTCTGCAGGAATTCTGTTGTTGCTCGACCGCAATCTCGGGACCAGCTTTTACATTCCCCTAGTGGTGGTAAACGGCCAGGTGATGGGACACAAAGGTGGCTCGCCGCTTCTGTGGCAACATCTGTTCTGGTTCTTCGGACATCCTGAGGTTTATATCGCGATCCTTCCCGGGATGGGGGTGGCTTCGCAACTGCTTTCGACGTTTTCCCGCAAGCCGATCTTCGGCTATCGCGCCATGGTGTACGCAATCATGGCAATAGGATTTCTTGGGTTCATGGTATGGGGCCACCATATGTTCATGAGCGGAATGAGCCCCTACTCGGCATTCGCTTTTTCACTGATGACGATGGCGATCGGGGTCCCGTCAGCTATCAAGACTTTCAACTGGCTGGGCACGATCCATCGTGGGCGGGTGCGATTCCAGACTCCGATGTTATTCGCCATCGGATTCGTGTCGCTATTTGTTTCCGGCGGGCTGAGCGGCCCGTTCCTGGCGCAACCGACGCTGGACATTCCGCTGCACGACACCGCCTTCGTGGTCGGACATTTCCACCTGATCATGGGCGTGGCCGCAATTTTCGGAATGTTTGCCGCGACCTATTATTGGTTCCCGAAAATGTTTGGCCGCATGATGAACGAGCGCTGGGGCCGCATTCACTTCTTTATCACTCTGGTGGGCGCGTACTCAATCTTCATGCCAATGCACTATCTGGGGATGGCTGGTCAGCCGCGGCGTTATTCGCAGTTCACGGAACTCGCCTACCTGCATCGCTTAATCCCTTTAAATACGTTTATGACCTACGCAGCAATCGTGACCATCGCGGCGCAGTTCATCTTCGTGATCAATCTTTTCTGGAGCATGAAGAAAGGGCCAAAGGCGAGCGACAATCCGTGGGAGGCCACAACCCTCGAATGGACTACGTCAACGCCGCCTCCGCATGATAATTTCGGCGGCATGACCCCGGTTGTGCACCACGGACCTTATGAATACAGCGTCCCCGGTGCAGCGCGCGACTTCATCATGCAGAACGACCCAGCGACCGTAACCACGTCACACTAGGCGCTATAAAGCATGGCGACATTTATCCCAGCGGTTGAGATACGCGCGCCCCAGGGGGGACACGGAGGCAGCGATTCCCATCCCCCATTGCGTGGTGGAGGAGATGGGGAACGCGGCCGCAATGGCGGACCGGATTTCGGCCAGCGCTTGCGCCGCGCGCGTCTGGGGTTGGCGGTCGCCACCGCTCCCATCGTCATGCTGTTCGTCTCCTTCGCGAGCGCATACATCTTCCGCCAGGGATTGCCAACGTTAGATGACAAATCCCAAGCCTACGTGCGGGAATGGATGCCCGTGAACCTGCCGGTAACCCTGCTGCTGGTGAACACAATTCTGCTGGCCGTCAGCAGTCTGACGGCGGAGCTTGCGCGGCGGCAGATCACACGGCAGGTCGCTTTGCTGCCGGTCAGGTCTATTCCCGGAGTTTCGTTGGGGCGGGAAACGAAGTTTCCATGGTTGGGCAGCACGGTGGTTCTGGGAATCGGATTTTTGATCGGACAGGCGTTCGCCTGGCGGGAACTCGCAGCCCGCGGTTTTTACCTGGCAACCAGCGCCAGCAGTTCATTCGTGTATTTGCTGATGGCGACCCACGCCGTCCACTTGGCAGGTGGCGTCGCTGTGTTGCTGTATGCGGCGGCCGCTTCCCTGCTGGGCAAGTCGCTCGAGTCGAGGCGAATCGTTGTCGATGTGACGGCCTGGTATTGGCACTTCATGTTGGTGCTTTGGGCAGGAATTTTTGCGTTGCTGGAATTTGCAAGCTGAAAGGTCGGGGAGCCCTGTAAACATGTCTGAAATCGTCGTTCAACATCCAGTAGGCGCAAGCGTCTACGAGCCATCGTTATTTGGCACTTACTCCAAGAAAATTGGGATGTGGCTGTTCCTGCTCTCCGACTCATTGACCTTTGGCGCGCTGCTGTTCGCATACACCTATGGCCGGGTGTCCACTCCGAACTGGCCGACGCCGTTTCACTCAGAGAGCATTCGCAACGCCACAATAATGACGGCTTTCCTGCTGAGCAGTTCGCTGACCATGGTTTTCGCGGTGCGGGCCGCGGTCCAGGGAAATGCGAAGGCGCAGCGGCTCTGGCTGCTGGCAACCATGGCATTTGGCCTGGGGTTTGTGATTCTTCACGGTCGCGAGTGGACGAATCTGATCGCCGAAGGACTCACGCTGCCAATGTTTCCGACGCCGCCGGGGCAAGGCACGGGAGAATTTGCCAACGTTGCCCGGGACGTGCCGCAGTTCGCCGCCACGTTTTTCGGACTGACCGGAATGCACATGGTGCACGTAACCCTGGGAGTGATTTATCTGGGGATCATTGCGTTTCGCAAGAAATTTATTCCCATCCTTCTGGGACTGTGGCTGCTGGCTTGGCTGGCTACTCCGGCCTATAGCCCTTTCCACTATGGCGCGCATCTGATTTTGATTGCCGCCATCATCAGCGCGGTGATCCTGTGGCTGAAACCCAAAGTCTATGACGCTTCTGACATCGAGGTGGCCGGCCTTTACTGGCACTTCGTCGATCTGGTTTGGATGTTCATCTTCCCCTTGGTCTACCTGATGTCGACGAAAATTATTGGATAGGTTTAAGCGCAGGCGGGTTATAGGAGAAAATCACGCATGGATGCAACACAACTAGGCCTGGAGCAGCGCGTCGCGGAACAGCACCGGCATCACGGGAAGGCGCAGTTCCTGTGGGTCTGGGTGGCATTGCTGATCATGACCGCCATCGAAGTCTACCTTGCTTATCAGAACCTGGAACCGGTGCGAATGCTTTCAATCCTCATGGGTCTTTCGATTCTGAAAGCGGGACTCATCATTGCGTATTTTATGCACATGAAATTCGAGATGACACAAATGCGCTGGCTTACTATGAGCTCGTTGGTATTTTGCCTGGCGATGATGATGGTCTTTCTTCCTGATGCGTTCCGTATTTTGCACATTGGTGTGAACTTAGGTGTGAAATGAGATCTCGCTTAGCCGGTATTGCTTGCGTCATGGCGCTCTGGGCAGCCCCAGCCTTTGCCCAAGGTTGTGCGATGTGTTACAGCACTGCCCGCAGCACCACGTGGCAAGGGCAGCGTGCCATCAGCCGCGGCGTTCTAGTTCTGCTGGCGCCTCCCGTGGGATTCATGACCGTCGGCGTCGGAATGGCGTTACGCTACGGCAAGAAACGGGACCGGCAGCAGGCAGACGAAATCACCGAATAGCCTTATCCTCTCACTTTCCCGCTGCTTTATAATAGAAAGATTCGGTTGCCCTCCTGAAGCGTCCTGTTGACCACTGCTGCCCTGCACCAGGGTGCAAACTGTTCCGGGATTGCGGTGGGCCTGGGCTTCCGCATATGGAAACGACCCCACAAGCATGCCAACCGATAGCATTGTCGTTCGCGGGGCCCGCACTCATAATCTAAAGAACATTGATTTTGAGATTCCGCACAACTCCCTGACCGTAGTGACCGGGGTCTCCGGATCGGGTAAATCGTCATTGGCATTCGATACGATTTACGCCGAAGGTCAGCGCCGCTACGTGGAGTCGCTCTCCGCCTACGCCCGGCAATTTCTGGAGCGGATTGAAAAACCAGACGCCGATTTGATTGACGGGATCGCGCCAGCCGTCGCGATCCGGCAGAAGAACACAACCCGAAATCCACGTTCCACCGTTGGAACCGCCACCGAGATCTTCGATTATCTGCGGCTGCTGTTTGCCCGTATCGGGCGCACCTATTGCCTGCAATGCGGCGCGGAAGTCAAGAAAGATACGGTGGACGAAGTGACGCGCACCGTGCTGGCGTTAGGCGAGGGCACGCGCCTAAACGTTCTTTTTCCGTTGAATGTCCCTGTAGCCGCGGCCGTCGAGCAGAAAAAACGAAAATTCTTCGGCAGGAAAAAGAAAGCGACCCCGGCCATCGTAGTCCAGTCAGACTCGCTCAAATCAAAGCTTTTCGAACTGCGTTCCCGTGGGTTCAACCGGCTTTATCAGGCGGGAGAAATATTTGAATTCTCGACCCCGGAATCGTTGCTTTCAATTGACTTTACCCAGCCGGTGTTTTTGCTCGTCGACCGCCTTGCTGTTTCGACCGAGGCCCGGGCTCGCATCGTGGATGGCATCGAAATTGGCTATCGCGAATCTGGCGAGGTCATATTCGAAGTGCCCGCGCGTGACGGACAGCCTCCCCAACGGCTGCGCTTCTCCCAGCGCTTCGAATGCAAGACCTGCAACATGCGTTACGAAGAACCGGAGCCGCGCCTGTTCTCATTCAATAATCCTTTCGGCGCCTGCCCCCGATGTCAGGGATTCGGGAACACAATAGATTTCGATCTGGACAAAGTCATCCCCGATCTTTCAAAAACCATTAATGATGGCCCAATCGAGCCCTGGACGAAGCCCAAGTATCGCCCGTACCAAGTGGAATTAAGGAAATTTGCACGCCAAGCCGGCATCCCCATGACCGTTCCCTGGTCGGAACTTGATCCTGAACAGCAGCGGCTCATTGTGAAGGGGGACAAAACCTTCCCCGGGGTGAAGGGATTCTTCGAGCACCTTGAGCGCAAGAAATATAAGCTGCACGTCCGCGTTTTTATCAGCCGGTATCGCGGATACTCCACCTGTTCGACGTGCACCGGACTCCGCCTGCGTCCAGAGGCAAGACAGGTAAAGATTAACGGCAAAAATATCTGTGACCTGTGTTCGATGACTGTAGAACAGGCCTCGAGATTTTTCGATCATTTGGAATTGACCGAGCACGAGGCCGGAATCGGCGAGCGGTTGCTACAGGAGATCCGGGAGCGTCTTCAGTTTTTAAACGATGTTGGACTCGAATACCTGACCCTGGATCGTATGTCCTCCACGCTTTCTGGGGGCGAGGCGCAACGCATTCAGTTGGCGACGTCGCTGGGCTCGCATCTGGTGGGAACGCTCTACGTGCTGGACGAGCCTTCCATTGGGCTACAT
>JAFAWN010000176.1 GCA_019241735.1 Terriglobales bacterium | reverse complement strand
TTCAGTTTTTCGGTCCCGCGTTTCAGCGTCGCTGCGTTGAGCCGGACTGCGGTCCAGCGCGATGACCGCCAAACACTCGGTTTCGATTTCGGCAGGATTTGAGAAGGAAAGATTGGTCTCCATAATTTTGAGTTCCAGTATGGCCGGGATGTGGGGGAAAGCGCAAGGCGCAGAAAACGACAGCTAGCTCAGCACGCAACTTGGAGCCAGGTCGACGCTTCAGCCGCCAATATGCACCATAGTCCGCGATGCGGGCACGAAGTCGGGCTCGCCGATGTGATGGCGTTCTTCCTTCCTCTGCACCACATCGCGAATAAATGCGGACAGCTCTGCGTCGGATGCCCCGCGCTGCATCTGTCCGTAAAGATCATGGTCCCAGGCGGAAAACAGGCACGTGCGGATTTTGCCGTCAGAAGTTATGCGAATACGGCTGCAGCGTCCGCAGAAAGGATGCGAGACAGGCGCGATGATGCCCATTTCTCCAATGCCGTCTTCGAAACGGTAGCGTCGCGCGGTTTCGCTGCGCTGATGCGGAATTTCCACCAGGCGCCGGTATTCATTGATTCTGGCGACTATTTCATCGAGCGGAACCACGGTGTCCGGCGCCCAGACGCGCTCTTCCTCCAAAGGCATGAATTCGATAAAACGGACCACCACGCCCTCTTCGCGCGCAAACATCGCAAAGGGGATGATCTGATCTTCGTTGAATCCGCGCATGAGAACGCAATTCACCTTGATAGGCCAGAGTCCGGCGCTACGGGCGGCCCGAATACCCGCCAGGACGTTGTGGTAGCCATTCGCGACGCGAGTGATGCGGGCGAAGCGGTCGGGGTCAACCGCATCCATGCTGACGGTAACGCGATTGAGCCCGGCGTCCTTTAACGGTTGAGCCATTTCGGCGAGTAGATCCCCGTTCGTAGTGACGGCGAGATCGAGCGGTTCACCTTGGGTGTTCCGCAATTCCGCGAGGCTGCGGACGAAATCGATCACGCCTTTACGAAGAAGGGGCTCGCCGCCGGTGATACGAACTTTGCTGATCCCCATGCCACACAGCACCCGCGCCATTCGCAGGTACTCCGGAAAGGGCAGGTCGCCATAAATCGCGCCGTCATTGCCGGTCCGGCAGTAAATACACTTGTAGTTGCAGCGATCGGTGATCGAAATCCGCAGATCGGTGATCGCGCGACCGAATTTGTCGGTGAGGGGCATGAATGCAGTAGTGATGGAAAGCCTAATTCATTATAGATTGCGGGCTTGCATGCAGGGACTACCGAAACCGTCTGAAACGCTGAACGACCAGCGCAGCAGCCCGCGGCTCATCACATGCCGTCGTAATTGGGGCCGCCGCCACCTTCGGGCGGGACCCAGGTAATGATCTGGTAGGGGTCGTGAATATCGCAAGCCTTACAGTGCACACAATTTGAAGGATTCAGACTGATGCTCTTGCCGGCGGGCTGCTCGGCGTCCTCGACCATCTCATAAACATTGGCAGGACAAAAGTTCTGGCAAGGATTGCCGAATTCCTTAATACAACGATCGTTGCAGATATTGGTGTCATGGATGATCAGGTGCGAAGGCTGGTCCTCTTCGTGCTTGGTGCCGGAGTGGTAGAGGTCGGTGAGTTTGTTGAACGTAAGCTTTCCGTCGCCCCTGGCGGGCCCGAGCAAGCGCGCGTCGGAGCCGCCACCGGCCGGCAGATCTGCGAGTTTCTTCATTCGCTCGTATCCGGAAGTGGCGGCGTAGCGGTTGCGTAAACCCCTTCCTCCGGTGAACTGCTGAAGTCCGGCATGGAAAAGGCCGGGCCAGAGGCCGTGTTCAAATCCCTGATGGAAGTTTCTCACCTTCCACAATTCGTCTTTGATCCAGCTGCTTTCAACGCGTTGTTGAAAATCGCTAAGCTTGACGGCGGAAAAATCGGACTTCGCGAGCGCGTCGTAAGCAGTTTCGGCGGCCAGCATGCCGCTCTTGATGGCCAGGTGAATTCCCTTCAGCCGCTGCGAGTTTAGAAACCCGGCGGAATCTCCGATGATCATCCATCCATTGCCGGAAAGCGGGGGCATGGCCCACCAGCCGCCGTAGGGCAGTGACTTCGCGCCATAGCGAATCATTTTCCCGCCTTCAAGAAGCTTCGCAACGAATGGATGCTGCTTGAAATCCTGTAGCACGTGTTGCGGGTCGAGGCGCGGGTCCGGATAATCCAGGCCGGTGACAAAACCCAGTGAAACGACGTTGTCTTTTCCGCCGTAGATCCATGCGCCGCCGTATTCGTGCGAGGTGAGAGGCCAGCCCAGGGTATAAATCACTTCGCCGGTAGCGATGCGTCCCGGTGGGAGTTCCCAGAGTTCTTTCACCCCCTGTCCGTAAGTCTGCGGATTGCGTTCTTTCATCAGATCGAAGCGCGCGATGAGCTGTTTGGTCAGCGATCCCCGCGAGCCTTCGGCGAGAATCACGATCTTGGCATTGAGGTCATATCCAGGCTCGAAATTCGATTTTGGCTGGTTCTGCTTGTCGACGCCTTTGTCATCGGTGCGAACGCCAGCAACTCGATCGTTGTCAAACAATAATTCTGACCCGGCAAAGCCGGTAAACACCGTAATTCCCGTCTCTTCCACTTTGCTGCCGAGCCACTTCGTAAACCGGTTCAAGGAAATGACGTAATTGCCATGATCGCGCAGTGGCGGTGGGGTGATGGGAAGCTTGAACTTTGATTCTTTGCGGAGAAAATAAACAGCTTCTTTGGTGACTTCCGCCTCAATGGGAGCTTCCTTTTCAAATCCGGGCAGCAGCTCGCGCATGGATCGCGGATCGAGCAGCGCGCCGGATAGGCAATGTTGGCCAATTTCGCGCGCTTTCTCAAGGACATAGATATTTTCTTTGCTCAGTTGCGAGTCGGGATTCGCAGAGTTGTGCTGATCTATTAATTGCGAAAGCCGCAATGCGCACGCCATGCCTGCTGGCCCGCCGCCGACGATAACGACGTCGGCTGGCATGGGTGGGTGGTCGATGTTGGGGAGAGGCTTGCGAAAGAAAAGCATACGGCAATCTACTTCAGTCGGCGGAGCAAATTGTGTAAAACCTCAGCTCGCCGGCTTTACTTTTTTTATCTCTTCGATCAGCGGAGGAACGATATCGAATAAATTTCCTACAACCGCGTAGTCGGCGATTTCAAAGATCGGCGCTTCCGAATCCTTGTTGACCGCAATAATGGTCCGTGCGCCTTTCATGCCTACCAGGTGCTGGATCGCGCCGCTGATTCCGAGCGCCAGATAGAGCTGGGGCGCCACAGTCTGTCCAGAAGAACCAACCTGCCGGTCCATGGGCAGCCATCCCGAATCGCAGATTGGCCGCGAGGCTGCGATCTCTCCGCCCAACGCCTCGGCTAGTTGCTTCGCCAGTTCGATATTTTTCTGCTCCTTTATTCCGCGTCCCACGGCGACAATGACGCTAGCCTGTGTGAGATCGACCGCCTGTTTGGCTTCCTTGAAAGCTTCCTCAGGCCGGTTCCGCACAACGGCATCAGCAATCTCGATATTCACATTTTCAATTGGGGCCGCAGCCGCGCCGCTTTCGATCTTATCCGCGCGAAACGCGCCATTCTGGAAGGTTACAAACCACGGCGGATCGCCAGCGAAGGTGACATCCGCGGCGAACTTGCCTTGAAACATCTGGCGGGTGAACAACAGTATTTCTTTTTCTTTCTTGAAACCGATGCAGTCCGTGATTACCGTGCGGCCCATCGCGGTTGCGAGTTTGGGGATGAAGTCGCGGACCTGATAAGTATGCGGCATCAGCACGAGCTTCGGCTGCGAAGACGCAATGAACTGCTTTAATGCGGCGGCGAATGCATCGGGCGTGTAAGTTGCAAGCTTCGGGGACTCAATCGCATAGACTTTTGTTACCGCTTTCGCAGCCACCTCAGACGCGAGACCGGAAACGTTGTTGCCGGCGACCGCGGCTTCCAGATTCCAGCCAGTCTCTCTGGCCAGTGCCTGACCCGCGACGATCGTCTCCCAAGACACGCGGTTCAGTTTGCCTTCGCGCTGCTCGACCACTACCAGGATTGTGTCAGCCATGAGATTAAGAATCGAAAGACTTATAGCACCCGCGCTTCGTTGCGTAACTTGTCCACCAGTTTTTTCGCGATTTCTGCCGGGGCGCCCTCTAGGAACTCTGTATTTCTAGTTTTTTGGGGTACGTGGAGCCGCTCCACTTTTTGCAGGTTTGGGCCGAGCGCCGGCTGCACTTCAGCCATCGTAACCTTCCGCATCGGCTTGTTCTTTGCCTGCTTGATTCCGATCAACGTTGCGTAGCGCAATTTGTTGATGCCCGACTGAATGGTCAGAACTGCCGGCAGCGGCATATCGACGAACTGAAAAAATCCGGCCTCAAGCTCGCGCTTGACTCTGATTCCGTCGCCAGTCCTCTCAATTTGCATGATGATGGTCGCGTGTGGCCAGCCTAGCAACTCAGCGAGAACTACTCCGGTTTGAGCATATCCTTGATCATCGGATTGCAGGCCGGTAAAGATCAGGTCGAACTGCTCGTCCTTGATGGCGGCCGCCAGGGCGCGCGCCACGTTCAGAGCGTCCAGCCCGACGAAGCCGGCATCTTCAAGGTGGATGGCGCGATCAGCGCCTTTGGCTAAGGCTTCGCGGAGCACCTGCTGGGACCGCGCCGGGCCGGCTGTGATGGCCACCACCTCGCCACCATGTTTTTCCTTCTGTCGCAGCGCCTCTTCGAGCGCGAACGCGTCGGGCTCATTGACTTCGTAAGACACGTCTTCGCGAATCCAGGTGCCCGCCTCGTTAAGCTTTAGCGGAGCGTCTTTTTGTGGCACCTGCTTCATGCAGACTAGAATCTTCAATCAGCAACTCCTGGGAAATTTCGTAAATTCGACTGTAAGTATAGACCGGAAGAACTACAGCGAAGGCGGGCGCTCAGAACTTTAGCGCGGCTCACTCCAGAATCACTACCGATTGTAATCCGGAAATCTCGAAGCGCTTCCGGCAACGCATATTCTTGCAGGCGAGCAGGTCGTCTTTACGAACCATATAAGATTTGGCTTTGGCGAAACGAGCGCGGTCCCGCTCATCAGCGCGGCCCGGCAACTGTCTTTTCTTCGTGCGCACCAGCCATGTCACCTCGTAATCGGCCGATTGGTGACAGTGAGGGCAATTCAGGGTCGCTTGCTTCTTATCCGGCCGCTCGTCGAAAAAGTCTTTTTCTTCCATAGACCCCTTCACGTCAAATCGTGAACTGTGTTCCAGCATTAATTATTGCATTTTGATCTCATAGCAGCTATGACAAACGTAGGACCCAGATGGCGAAAAAGAAAAAGCCACGAACGTTCAGCGCGGTGAATGAGGTCAAAGCAATGGCTCGCGACCGTATCGGATCGCCGCCGATGGCAAGAGTTGTGCCCGACCGGAAGAAGAAGAGAAAAGCAGTGGAAAAGCACCGGCCGACCTTGGCGAAGTTACTCGAAAACCATTGATTCCTAGGGGCCGGTAGGGCAGACAACAGTGGCGGTCATGGTTCCTGTCACCAGGGCACCCGAAGAATGGATGCCTCCATCACTGCTGTTCGTGGTCACGGTCGCAGAAATTAAAGCGTTTCCGCAAGCAATTCCTGCGGGTTGCAGCAACCCCGTGGAAGTCACGGTCGCTACATCTGTAGTGTTGGAGGTCCAGACCACCTGATTCGTTATGTCCTTGGTGACTGGCGGGTGGATAAAAGTTCCGTAGGCTATAAGCGGGATCGGAGTTGCTTGTGCATCCTGACTCAGTGAAGTCGTCGTGCTTCCGAAAACTTCAGTTGACGGTTGGATCGTGATTCCCACCAGCTCCTGCTGGTGGCCACAAGCCGGGAGTAAGGCGAGCACAAGCGCCGCAATGAGTAGGAGAGCGAATCGACCGCGGTTTTTCATAGTATTCCGATGTACGTGGCTTTCATCCTACTCGAGTAACGCCGATTCTACCGAAGCGAAGAAGAAAATCAAAGGGACTTCCGGCCATAAAGGATACCTCGAGAATCGCGCCCCTATACGCTGCGCGCCACGAATTTCGCGAACTCTTTTACGTCTGATTCTGTGGTGTCGAAGGAACACATCCAGCGCACGACAGACTCTTCTTCATCCCAGACGTAGAAGAAATAGCGCTTCATGATTTTCGCAATCGCCGCTCTGGGGATTTTAGCGAATACCCCGTTGGCCTCGACTTTATGCACAATTTTTACCCGCGGGATGCTCGCCAATTCCCTTTCCAGCAGCCGGGCCATGCGATTGGCATGTTGTGCGCTCTTAAGCCACAAATCATTCGATAGCAGGGTGTCCAGTTGCGCCGAAATAAAACGCATTTTTGATGCAAGCTGCATTCCCTGCTTGCGCAGGTAGAGGAAGTCCGCAACCCGGGCCCGTTCGAAAAAGAGAACGGCCTCGGCCGCCATCAAACCGTTTTTTGTGCCGCCAAAAGAGAGAACGTCGACACCCAAATCTCGTGTGGCCTGCCGCAAATTAAGACCCAACGCTGCGGCGGCGTTCGACAGCCGGGCTCCATCCATGTGCAGGAACATTTCGCGCTCATGGGCAAAGCTGGCAAGCGCTCTAACTTCATGGGGTTTGTAAACCGTTCCCATCTCGGTGGATTGAGTGATCGAAATGACACGTGGCTGAACATGGTGCTGATCGCCGATGCCATGATAGGCCGTGGCCGCGGAATCCACAGTCAGCTTGCCGTCTGGCGCCTTGATTGGAATCAGCTTGCAACCGGTGAATGCCTCCGGGGCGCCACATTCATCGGAATAGATGTGCGCCGCTTCCGCGCATATCACAGCCTCATAAGATCTTGTAATCGCTTTAAGCCCGAGGCAATTCGCGGCAGTGCCGTTAAAAACGATGTACACATCGGCATCGCGTCCAAAGTGCTTTTTAAAATTGCGGATCGCCGACTCAGTGTAAGGATCATCTCCATAGCCGACGGTGTGACCACGATTTGCGGCCGCAATTGCCCGCAGCACTTGCGGATGGATTCCGGCATTGTTGTCGCTGGCAAAACTGCGCGCTGGCTTCATGGACTAAATAATGTAGCAGAAGGATGCGCACCCGCTGCAGTGGGGTCAAATGGGCTTGAGGATATGGAATGTCACGATTCTTTGGTGCCAGACCAACTATGAAAAGCAGATTCCTCGCGTCACTCGGAATGACAAGCCATAAAAGGTTATGCGCTAAGAAGTGAGAAGCCGGAGTCCAGGTCACTGCTTGGATTAGAGAAGGGAAATTTCAAAGGATCGGGTGTGGAGATAACTAGTGTGTTATCTCCATCCCGGAAGAAGCTCTTAGCAGCTGGCTTTTGCCTTCTTCCAGCCAGCGCCGATCAAGGTGATCAAGCTCGTTGCCAACAGGCTCATAGTGCCGGAGTCGGGGACTTGAACGTTAATGTCTCCGCTGGCGATCGACGTCTCACCATTAAACCGTGTGGTGCCGGTATCAATAGTGAGTTCCTTCACAACGCCTACGCCGTCAGGCCCGCTCATGACCCCGGTCAACGTGTACTCGAAGGTGTTCCCGACCTTCAAGACAGACCAGGTCATAGGACTGGTGAAGGTCGCAGTGAAAAGCACTCCACTGGGGACGCCGTTAGTTCCGTTGCCGGTGACGGTGAAGGTTCCGCCTTGGGCGAAGGTGGCGTTGCCGCCCAAACTTCCGGAGAGCAATGCGCCTGTGGTGAGGGTCACGGTCCCGATGTTGGCAGTGATCAGTCCACCGCCGCCTAAGCCGTTAACGCTGGTAAGCGTAGAGCTCATGGTGAGGCCGCTGCTCGCAGTCCCTGACAGTGTGCCCCCCATATTTGAGAAATCGATGCTGTCGGCAAAAACCGCTACCGGCAGCGCCAGAGCCAGAATCGAGAGTAAGAATATTTTGCGGATCATTTTTCTTGTCTTTCCGCGGATATGAATTGCCGTCAGAACCTGGAAAATCTGCGGCCACCGCTATTTAAGGGCACCTGATAGGCGGTGCGCCTCCCTGCCTCTCTATTAAGCATCTGGCGTGCCAATGTCATTTCGCCGAAAGCTATAGGAATCAGCGGCATGGGGGTGGCAGGAGAAAGCGTGTGCAAGTTAATTCATTCGAAATGGGAGCGCAGGAATTGTTTTTGGGAAATAAGACGGCGCGCGGTCACACACAAGCCGCATGGCACGGGCGCGCTGGTAACCACGCTGCTGGTTACTTATGAGCAGTGCCGGGCCAGCTCAAGTGCAGCAGCGGATCTCCGAAAAGGATGTAAGTGCGGCGCACATCAGAATCACTGATTCCCGACTTCGCCGCTTGTATTGCATCCCCTAAGGCCGGGGAAGGTGCGCTGAAGATCGCTCGCACCAGCGCACGGTCCATCTGGAACTGCGGGCCGGCGGAGGTCAAACCGGAGGACGCCCAAACGGCAACCGCGCCTCCATTCTTCGCCAGCATAAGTTCAACCGCCAGGCTTTCGGGCGAGGGGACGGGGTCCTCAAAATATCCGTTAAGACAGTCGATGCTCAGGAACACCGGCAGGTGCGAACCGTTGGTCAACGCATCCGCGTCCTGCTCGTCAAACAGAATGCCGTCGCCTGACCATACTCCCACCGAGCCGTGGCCGAGATAGTTCACCAGCATCGGACCGCTATTGATACCAGAGAGAATGTCCGCTTTGGCATTGGTGTCGCTCGAAGCGAATACGTCATTAACAGTCGCGGAATTAGGCAGCTCCTTTTGCACTGCTTGCGTCTCCTGAGTGAAGCTGAGACTGGGATCGTCGCGGTCGGCGACCATCAAGGCGACACTGCTGGTCGACTGGCTAGTTTCGTATTGCACGATCTTCCCCATTACCGTATCGGCTTCGTCCGCAGTGCGAACAGGCAACCGTCCGGTGGATATTTGAGCAAAGCCGGTGCCGTTGAAGTCGGAGAGCCAGTCATCGGACGCAGTCTTTAGTTCAGAGGTAACGATCATCTTCGTGGGAACGAGATCCAAATTGCCGAAACCCAGATAATTTCGCGGATCAAACGACGCGCCTCCCACTAGCAACAGGTAGCGGGGCGCAGTGCTCCACTGTGACGTCGCCGTCTTCAGGAAATCGCGAATGGCGTAGGGACTATGTTCTCCGAAGTTGAATTCGTCGTAAAGGTCGTCCACTCGAACCAGCGCTACTGACTTGCCTTCTGCCCGATGTACGGTAGCCAGCTTCGCCGCTTGGGCCACAAATGCCGGATGAGTAATGATCACCAGTTCGCTTCCGGGCTGGGCACTATGCCAACTGGAGGGGAAATTGTGGGTGACCGAAGTTGGATGCGCTACCCTGTCGCCCGACAGTGCCAGCAAGGTGCGAAAGCCTGCCTTCGCTACGGGGAGAGTCGCGGTGAGCGCGTAGGTTGAGCCGGTCTTTTTAGTCTCGAACGTCAATGCCACAGGCTGCCCGGCAGAAGTGACGTCAACCAGGCGCGTAGGCACGTGTGTGAAACCTGCGATCACGACCTCCGACCCAGCTTCGGCAGTGAACTTCAATAGATCGGAATCTGCCGTGTAGGAATGCGGGTAGGTGAGGTCGATGTGATCGACCAAACTTTGATCCCCGTTCCCCGCGGTCAGGGTGACGACGTTGGCGCCGTTATGCAGGACGCCCGCTGGAACGGCGAAGGAACCGGTACCTTTCGTTTGGCCCTCGAAAACAATTTGACCCAGCGCCATGTCATTGATGGAGACATTCACGTCGTGGGTATAGTCATCATTGATTCCCTGAAGCACGATCTGCAATCTCGCTTCATCGCCGCTTCCCGAGGCGAGGTTGGAAACCGTCAGAAGCTGCTTAACCGGGTCTCCGTTTGCGTCCGGAACCAGCGCACCGAAAAAGTTGTCGGTATTTTCCTTCAAGAGTGCCGCGAAGTAACTGGTGCGCTGCTTCAATTCGACTGTCTGCGGGAAACTGTGCGGCTGCGGGCCGTTTCCGCCCAGCGATGCGGTCCCAATCCGAAGCCCGGGCTGGCTGCCAGCGACCAGCCAGTAAACTCTGGAATCCGAGTAGGCAGTGTCAATTCCGGTGCCGTAGAACTCAATTGCCGCCTGCGCACCGAATGCGCCCGACGTCGCGCCGGTGACCAGGATCGGCTGTTCGACTCCTTCGGCAAATAGCCGGAGGAACCGGGAGTCGGTTGAGGGGCTCAAGCCTACCGCAACCAGCTCTGGCTGAGTGATCCGGTACCATCCTTCATGCTGCACCGCGATTTTGACTGCCGGATGTGCAGCCAGCTGGAATTGCGTCTGCTGTTGCGATCCGGTGCTGGTTGGGATTCCGGCGCTGGCTTCAGCTACGTGGCTGAAGTCGCCCTTTTGGACGTCTAATGGGGGCTTCCCTGCTTGCGCCGTGCTGCTGCTGACATCTTGCGCCATTGCCTCGCCGGCATCAATTGGCTGGGAAGAATACGAGCCTACGGAGACTGGTCCGTGA
>JAFAWN010000369.1 GCA_019241735.1 Terriglobales bacterium | reverse complement strand
ATATCGATCTTGCCATTCCTCTGGGAATGGTCGTAGCCATCACCGGGGTCTCCGGCTCGGGGAAATCATCGCTACTGCACGACGTGGTGTATCGCGCTCTGAGCGCGAAAAACTCTCCGACCGCCGCCGCAGTCGGGGAATGCCCCTGGGACCGGGTGGAGGGAGAGAAGTTTATCGATGAAGTCGTGATGGTCGATCAATCCCCGATAGGCCGAACCCCACGCTCTAATCCCGTCACCTATACCAAAGCTTTCGACGGCATTCGGGAACTTTTTGCATCGCTTCCCGAAGCCAAGAAACGCGGGTTCGGCGCCGGCCATTTTTCCTTCAACATCCCCGGGGGCAGATGCGAGACCTGTCAGGGGGATGGCACGGTTACGGTCGAGATGCAATTTCTCGCTGATGTGGAATTAGTTTGCGAGGAGTGCAAAGGGACACGCTACAAACCTCAGGTGCTGGAAATCAAGTACCGCGGCAAGAATATCCACGAAGTCCTCGATCAGACGGTGAAAGAGGCGCTGCACTTTTTCGCCGGCACCCCCAAGGTTTCGGAAAAGTTACGAGTTCTAGATGAAGTAGGGCTGGGATATTTGCGCTTGGGGCAATCAGCAACCACACTTTCCGGTGGCGAGGCACAGCGCATGAAGCTGGCGGCGCACCTGCAGCCCGCAACCCGGGCGATTGGCCGTTCGTCCTCAGATGGGAAGCGACGACTGCGCACGCTCTATATTTTTGATGAACCGACCACCGGGCTGCACTTTGATGACGTGAGCAAGTTACTTTCCGCATTCCGGCGTCTGATTACGGCGGGCGGGTCCATTCTTGTGATCGAACACAACCTCGAAGTGATAAAAACTGCCGACTGGGTGATTGACCTGGGCCCTGAAGGTGGGGAGCGCGGGGGACACGTGGTGGGGATGGGCACTCCCGAACACATCGCAAAAATTCCCGATTCTTACACCGGACAATTCCTGGCGCGCATCTTAAGTGATAGCAACGAAATTGGTGAAGCAAGCTGGAGCAGTAATGGTGACCGGGAACACAGTTCGGCGTATTTCCATGCCGTCAAATAGTGTCACCCGTGGGGTTGTAATCTTGTTCGCCGCAGCGAGCCTGGTATCCGTTGCCCGGGCAAATTCCCAGACCAACGGCAAAACCGTCCGCCACCACCGGGCGGAGGAAAACTCAACCCCCGCAGACGTTGCCAAGGCCGAAGAAGCGATCGAGAAACGTGACTATCCGGCAGCCGAGGCCCTGTTAAAAAAGGTCGTCGCCGGAGATCCAGCAGATTATCAGGCCTGGTTCGATCTCGGTTTCACTTACAACGCATTGGGCAGGGGCGGCGAAGCGATCGAAGCCTACCGGAAATCCGTCGCAGCCAAATCTGACGTTTTTGAATCCAACCTGAATTTGGGGCTGATGCTGGCCAAGACAGGCGATCCCGAGGCCGAAGTATTTTTACGTTCCGCCACTACGCTGAAACCGAGTGCTCAAATACAGGAAGGGCAGGAGCATGCCTGGCTATCGCTGGCCCACGTGATCGAAGCTACAAAACCTGACCAAGCGATTGCGGCTTACCGGCGCGCAGAAGATTTGCAACCCAATGACGCCGAACCTTATATTTCCGCAGGAATGCTGCTGGCAAAGCTAAATCGTCTGGATGAAGCCAGAGAGCAATACTCGCGGGCCGTTGCTTTGGCCCCACACTCCGACGACGCATTAGCAGGCTTAGCTGATCTTTATTTGCGGCAAGGCCGATTTGTTGAAGCCCAGGACGCCTTGCGCAGATTGCTGGCAGGACGCCCCAATGACGTGCGCGCAACTGCGCTACTAGGCCGGGCGCTAGCCGCTTCTGGGAAAAGCGACGAGGCCGTCGCACAACTTGAAGCGGCGCAAAAGTTGGCGCCTGAAGACCGAGCCATTAAAGAGGATTTGGCGGACCTGTATTCTTCGACAGGCAAGTACGGCGAAGCGGAAGTGCAGTATCGCGCTTTGCTCTCCGCGCAGCCGAACAATGCGGAACTGCATCATGGACTGGGAAAGTCTTTATTGAATCAGCGAAGGTTTCCGGAGGCACAACAGGAATTGCTGATCGCAGTGAAATTAAAGCCTGATCTGGGTAGCGCTTACGGTGACCTGGCGGCGGCGGCGAACGAAAACAAGGACTATCAGCTTGCTATCCGTGCCACCGATGC
>JAFAWN010000035.1 GCA_019241735.1 Terriglobales bacterium | reverse complement strand
TCGGCGGGTTCGGGAAATCCGCAACCGGTGGCCTTGGCGGAGTTACCCGATGAAACGAAATTGTATTCAGCAAATCAGGGCAATGGCACGGTTACGAGTTTCAATACCATTGACATGACAGTCGCGAGCATAATCCCAACCGGACCCAAGCCGATCTGGGTAGTGGCGCGGGCTGACAGCCAAAGGATTTATGCGCTCGACCAGGGCAGCGGCACCATTTCAGTAATCGACACTGCGACCGACACCGTAATTGGAACGCTGGCGACGAATCTCACCCCTAACTTTATGTTCTATGATCCGGCCCTGGGGCGAATTTACGTTACCGGAACCAATGGATCCGGCGGCGGAGTCTCGATTTTCGATGCTTCGACCGACCCGCCAACTAATTTGACTCCATCGCCAGTTGTGATTTCCCCGACTATTCAGCAGTGCGGCAGTGCGCCTGTGGTGCCGGTCTCAATCGCTGTGCTGCGTGACGGGACACAAGCCTACGTCGCGGGTTATCAGATTGCGGGAGGCACGATCTGCGGACAAGTCTCGGTGATAAATACGACTGGCAACACGGTTTCGGCCACCATTCCGATTGGCTCCTCGCTCATCGACACCATAAATAACACTGGATGCGCTTCCGCGCGTTTTCGACTGTCGGTCGCGGCTGCGGCTGATCGTTCCAAGGTGTACGCAGGCTTTTGTGATGGCGGCGACATTGCCGTTATCAGCGCGGTCCCCCTCAGCGGTAGCCCTGATCCTCCGAACTCGCTGATTACGACCTTGCCGGCGCCGATCAGCGCATTTCCTGCGCTTCCAGGCAACACGGTTCCGCCAAATCAGAATCCGGTGTTCGTTTTTGCCGGCCCGTGAGAAGGAGAGCTAACTTCGGCAGGAATTCCGCTGTTTATTTCGACTTGTTGCCTGCGGTCGCGGCGACGCTTTGGACCGCAGTTGCCGGAGCCGGGTTAGCGCAGCCATCGATTACGTTCGCTGTAGTTTGGCCATCTCGCCTTTGAATCTTGGCGACGTTATAGCGCAGCGCAATATTCATGAAGACGCTACCCATACATGTTTCGAAGCACAGAACCAGGGCTTCGGTATCCTCGGTGCCCTTCGATCCCTGCTCGGCGGTCAGGGTGGTTGGGGGGTGAATGCGGAAATGGAACCCCTCATCGTTCAGTGTAGCAATCGCGTTCCCCGTAACCTGATTGGCCATTTCACAAACCGCCTCCCTAACCAATTCGTTTGATTCCGGCGGTTCAGTCTCCAAGAAGCGGTTGGCGATCCGTACGGCGGTTTCAGAATCCATGTCGAAGATGATGCGGCCTTCGATGTCGCCGGTCACCCATACCAGGGCGGCAATTCCCTTCCGCAGATATGCTTCCTGCTCCATGCTCAGGTTTCCGATGGAGGTAGGAGTTTTCAGTCCCTGGCCGAGGACGGCATCGGCGGCGTTAATAAACGGTTGAATCAGTTCCATTCTCATGAGCCGGCTCCAGCGCCCGCAGCGTTCGCGACCGTGCCATCTTCGCCCAGCACGTACTTGATAACCTCGTAGAGCACCTCCGCCTTAACCGGCTTCTGCACGAAGTGCCGGGCCCCGCGTTGCAGCGCGGCCACGATGTTTTCCTGATAGCCGACCGAGGACACCATTACCACCCGGGCCTCGGGATGTTGCTGCATGATTTTTTCGGCAGCCTCAATACCCTCCATCTGCGGCATGGTGATGTCCATGAGCACGATGTCAGGATTGACGCGGCTGTACTCGCTTATAGCCGTCAGCCCATCCGCAGCCTCGCCTGCCATCTGCCCACCGAAGGCTTCAATGATGCGGGCCAGGTTCTTACGGGCGAATACCGAATCATCCACCACAAGGTAGCGGACCGGTTGACCATCTTTGGTGCGTCGTACAGGCGCAAAGTGCTCCATGTAATCCCTCCCGCTAAAAACAAATCCCGGCGCCTTGATTTAAACCGGGCATCGCTAGCTTCGACCCGCTCCGGCGGTTTTGCGATCTTGCGCGCAAAGGGCCATTAAGGTGTTCGGCAATGCATCGAGCGCCACCACCCGGGTTGCATACCCGCGCTCGATAGCGGCCTTCGGCATTCCAAAAACAATGCAGGATTCCTCACTCTGTGCGATCGTGAGACCGCCCTGGGCCTTCACCATGCCCATCCCTTCGGCGCCATCGTCTCCCATGCCGGTCATTAGTAAAGCAATACTTTTCTCGCCGAATTCTTCCGCCACACTCTTAAATAAAACGTCCACCGAGGGACGGTGCCCGTTCACCCGGGGCTCATCATTCAACACCGCCACATCGCCCAAAGGCAGCTTCTTCACCTTCATATGACGGCTCCCGGGACAAATCAACGCCCGCCCTGCCAGCAGCAAATCACCGGATCGCGCCTCCTTGACTTCGAGGGAGCAGACTTCATTCAGCCGCCGCGCAAACATTTCCGTGAACCCTTCAGGCATGTGCTGCACGGCTACGATGGTTCCCGGAAAGTCTCCCGGCAACTGCGCCAGTATGTACTGCAGCGCCTGCGGCCCGCCAGTGGAGAGGCCAATCGCGACCACGCGCGTAGCAGATCTTTTTGGATCCAGAACAATCTTGGGCCGCGCCAGCAAATCTTCCTGAAGCGGCGCCAGCCGGTTGCCCCGGCTTTCCGCTGCCGCCTTAATCTTCGAAATTAGTTCGCGTGCTATCTCCGGCATGCGCCCGCTAACGTCGTCGGGCTTGGCGACGAAATCGAAAGCTCCCATGGCCAATGCGCGCAGGGTGATCCCGGCGCCCTCAGTGCTGTGGGAGCTGACAACAATCACCGGCAGGGGATGACGTCGCATGATTTCTTTCAGCATATCGAGACCCCCCATGCCGGGCATCTCGAGGTCGAGGGTGATCACTTGCGGCTGAAGCTCCTCGATTTTCTTCAGGCCGAAATTTCCATCCATGGCTGTGCCTACGACCTGAATGGAGCTATCGGCCTCCAGGATCTGAGGTATCAGCTTGCGCATCAGGGCGGAGTCATCGACCACCAGCACGCGTACGGAGGCGCTCATAATCGCACCTCGGCTGGAACACCCAGCCCCAGAGCACGTTCAGCCTGCGGCAATAACAATCCATGTCCACCACCTTGGGATTCCTTGCGGCGCGACTTCTGCGATCGCTCCATGATCGCTGCCAGATTGACGATCAACACCACTCGTCCATCCCCTAGAATCGATGCGCCGCTGACCAGATCGGTGGCTACCATGTGGTCATCGAGGGGCTTGATAACGAGTTCTTCCTCACCTTCGATACCGTCCACGATCAACCCAAATTTTCGTCCACCGGACGCAATGACCAACACGAAGATTCTGCGGTCGGGTACAGTCGATTCCGATGCCGTCATCCCCAGGCGCACCAAGGGCAGCACCTGATCGCGCAACTGAAGGACTTCGTAATTTTCAACCTGATGCAGATCGGACTCGCGCGCCCGGGCAATCTCCGCGACTGCATTCAGAGGAATCGCGTACAGTCTTTGCTCGATTCGGAATAACAGCGCCTTAATGATGGCCAGGGTCAGCGGTACCTTTAAGTGGAATGTCGTTCCCGAACCGATGCGGGTCTCGATTTCGACGTTTCCTTTGAGGCGCCGGAGGACACTACGGACTACATCCAGTCCCACTCCTCGTCCTGAAATCTCGGTGATCTCGTCGGCGGTACTAAATCCGGGATGGAACAACAGTTCAAGCACCTCAGGTTGATCCATGTGCTGCGATTCCGACGCCGCGACCAGATGCTGCGCCACCGCCTTTGCTTTCACCCTGTCGAGGGCAATTCCAGCTCCATCGTCTCTGACTGAGATGATTACCTGATTGCCCTGGTGATATGCGCTGAGGTGAATGGTCCCCTCCGCTGGCTTGCCTTGCTGCCGGCGTTCTGGTGGGGATTCAATGCCATGGCTGACTGCGTTCCGGATGAGGTGAGTCAGTGGCTCAGCGATTGTGTCCAGAAGACTCTTATCGAGATCGGTGGTCTCGCCGCTGATGATGAGTTGAACATTCTTGCCACAACGCCTGGCTACGTCGCGGACCAGCCGCGGAAAACGACGGAACAATTGCTCGACTGGCACCATGCGTACTTTCATCACCGAGCGTTGCAGATCGCTCAGGACGCGGGCCTGTAAAGCCACGGCATCAGCGAGACGGGCGCGCAGGGGCTCCTTCGGATAGCGTTTTGAGAGTTCGTTCACGGCTTGTTGCAACATCGACTTGCCAATAATCAGCTCACCCACGAGATTGAGCAGGGCATCGACGCGCTCCGCGTCCACCCGCAAAATATTTTCCGCCGCATGATGAGGTAAAAGCCCCCCTGGATCCGTGGCAGGTTCGGCAGCAACAGAATCCGCGCTATGTTCGACAGAATCGGACGCCCGCGCTGGCTCTTCGTTCGAATGCGGCGTGGTGGAGATCTCGCCGGATAAAATCTGAGCACCTGGGTTCGCTAATGATGTCTTCTCCGATGCCTCCGTTATTGTCTCTACGTCAACTTGCGAGATTATGGTGGGAATTTTGCATTTAGCAACGATTTCCTCGGCACTTAGGCCGCTGGCAAAGAGGAAGTCAAGCTCCCTGGCCAGGCCGGCAGAGTCCGACTCAGGGCGGCTGCCCAAAACTTGTCCCAAAGCATTTAATGCGTTCAGCACCATCTGACGGGCTGCAATTGGCATGGTGCAGCCGGGGTCGATTAGCACCGAAACGTGATGAACGCTTTTTCCGAGACTAGCGGACTGCCGGCTGGCTAGCAGTTCGTATTCACTCCAGTCAATCCCTTGCGTTGCGACATCCTCATGATTCTGATTCTTGGTCGCACCCGGGCGCTTGGTGCCGGCAGACAGTGCAACCAGTATTTCATCCAGGCTCTGGATTGAAGGCAGCGCGGTGTGGTCTCGATAGGCGGCCAGCATGGCGGCAAAAGTGTCAGCGGCGGTGAATGCCAACTCCGCCAGAGATGCATTGGGCCCCACGTGCTCAGGCGCCAGGGCGTCTTCCAGTTTGTGGGCGAGTTCGCTCAGCTCTCGAAATCCGCAGGCGGCAGCATCACCTTTCAGCGTGTGGATCCCCCGGCGCAGGCTCCGCACGGCCTCGCCGTCGTCGGGGCGCTTCTCAAGCTTCAGCGCTTCTTCATTTAAGGACTGCAACAGCTCTTGTGCAGTCTCCAGAAAAAGCTCCCGCATCTCCTCGCCCGGGTCGTCGAAGTGCGTCACGGAATCACCTGGTGGCGCTGATATGCGGTCCCATTGTTGCGATAGATCAGGGAAAATTTGTCGGTCAATCCGAGCAGACTCTCGGCATGCCCCACAAATACGTAGCCTTGAGGATTCAGACAGCGGGAGAATTTTTCCACCAGGCGTTTCTGCTCCGCCTGATCAAAGTACATCATCACATTGCGGCAGAAGATAATGTCGTTGCATTGGGGAAGGTATTCGGTCTTGAGATTGTGAAAATCGAAGTGGACCAGCTCTTTTAAGGGTTTTTTCAACGCATAGCGATCGCCCACTTTATCGAAGTAGCGAAGCCGGTAGGCGTAATCCACGGCTGCCATTTGAGATTCCCCGTAAGTGCCCTCCTGGGCCGCCCGCAGCACCGAGTAGTTGATATCGCTGGCAAGAATCTCAACCCGCCACGGCGGGGGAATTAGAGGTTTGGGCGCGAGTTTCCCTGGCCGAAACGGGCCGCGCAGATAATGGTATGCCAGGCAGTCGGCGACCAGCATCGCAATAGTGTAGGGCTCCTGGCCGGTGGAGCATCCCGCGCTCCATATACGCAGAGAAAAATCGTTTTGCTCCCGCTTGCGCCGCACTACCTCCTCGAGGATGTGTTTGCTGAACAGATCCAACTGGCTTTTATTTCGGAAGAAGCTCGTTTCGTTTACCGTCAGGTCTTCGAGCAAGCGCGACAATTCATGCCGGCCCTGTTCGCTGATCAGCAGGCGGTAATAGCTGTAAAAGGAGTCCAACTGGCATTCCTTCAACCGCTTTTGCAACCGGTTTTTTAAGAAGTCGGTGCGCCGGGCATCGAAATGCATCCCGCACTGTTCATAGATCAAGGCTTGCAGCAGCCTTAATTCTGCTTCGGTCAGCTGTAGCGCTAAGGCGGGAGTGCTCATAATTTTTCTAAATACAGCAGCTACTTCAAGGCCGCAGCGGTTGGCGTTTGACCCAGGTCTGACGGGACGGCAACCGCGGATGTTCCCTTTGGCTCCCGCCCGGTATATTCGAGCAGCCGGTTCATCTCCAGCATCACAATCAGACGGCCCTTATATTTCCCCAACCCGGTCACACAATTCGTGGCGCCATCGCTGAATGCCTCGGAGGATTCAACGTCGGCTGCGGGAATCTTGAGCACTTCAGAAGCCGAGTCCACAATCAGGCCGCAAAGTCTGCCTCTGTGCTCCACCACCAATACCCGGTTTCTCCGGTTCGGAGCTGTGCTTGTTTTCCCCAACCGCTTGCGTAGATCAATCACGCAAACAATTTTTCCGCGAAGATTGATAACGCCTTCGACAAAGTCTGGGGCATCCGGCACAGCTGTAATTTCTGGCACTCGCACAATTTCGTGCAGGGTTGCAATAGG
>JAFAWN010000304.1 GCA_019241735.1 Terriglobales bacterium | reverse complement strand
AGGCCCGGGTGGCGAAATCGGCAGACGCAAAGGACTTAAAATCCTTTTCGCTGCAAGGCGAGTGCGGGTTCAAGTCCCGCCCCGGGCACCAACTCAACTTCATAGAATTCAGTAACCTATGAGCGGGGCGCCACTTCTTCGCAGCGGCTTAGATTTGCGCGCCGTCTCCCAATTTGTCTCCCAATTTTGGACTGCTTCGCAGTTTCAGTTTGTGCCCAGCCTGTGAACCGGAGGAGCTGGATTGGGCCACGAATGAACTGAAATAGCGAGGAGCAATGAATTTAGAGAAGCAGGAATCAACTGACAACCTCACGATCCCGGTATGGCTGCACGCCACCCGAATCTTTCCACAGAAAGCTGAACCGCATTGCGAAACAATGCGGCCTAACGCGCTACAACGCACTTAGCAGTGGACGCGATGCCCTGTTCCACGAAACGGAAATTCGCAACTCTGCCGTGAGCCGGAATATCAAGAGCCCTTCGCAATCGGAAGTCTTCCGCCGGACGGGCGGGGATCGTGCAACTGCCCGAAGAGAAGCGGCGGCGAACACAGAATAGCGCTCGCGCACGATGGGCTCATCTGGGCGACTCTCAAGCTTAGGCGAACGGAGCTACAGAGCGAGGAGCTTCGTTGTGACTGCGGTTCTTGGGTTTTTGCAGTCCATCGACTTGTTTTCGCAAGACTCGTAAAGCCCTCCCGAGCGGGGTAGCGGAGCCCTATCACCGCCGAAAGAGCGGGAATGAGACCTGCTGATGACAATCTGCCATAAACATGGCGAGAAAACGCATATCCCATGCACGCTCCCGCAGTCATTTCTTCCAAACTTTGACCCAATCAATCAACATGTCCTGAGGGAATAATGTCGTGTTGTCCGGATTACCCCGCCAATTGCCGCCGATCGCCAAATTCAATATCAGGAAGAAAGCGTGGTCAAAAAACTCATGGCGCACCCGCTGGCAAGTCCGAACGCTTCACTCGGGAATACTCTTTCCCATCAGCATAAAAGCTAACGAAGTCCGCTGTCCAATTAACGCCGACGATGTGGAATGAATCTGAAAACGCTTTCCCGCGACTAAGGGAGTACTTCGAAGAAATCCCCTTGGCACCTGAGTAGCCTGGGCCATGGATAGTGCCGTGTACCGTGCTTGGTTCTCGGCCGATATTTTCCATGATGTCGATCTCGCGACAGTTCGGCCTACGAGCGCCGCGGAAACAGCGAATGTTTTCTGTGCGGTAGAGCCGAAGGCGGGCCGCCACTACACCTATCCCCACGCCAGACCGATCGGCGGTTGAGTTCGCGCAAGTGGCTCTTGATCTGGCTACGCGATATCCGGAGGCGGACACCATTCATCTGGTGATGGATAACTTAAATATCCACTGCCGCAAATCGCTGACCAACCTGCTCGACAAGGAGGTCGGCGGCGAGGTCTGGAACCGCTTCACCGTTCACTACACACCCACTCACGGCAGCTGGCTCAATCAGGCGGAAATCGAAATCGGCATCCTCTCGCGGCAATGTCTCGGAACCAGAAGAATTCCCGACCTGAAAATCCTGCGGCGGGAGGTTCTGGCATGGAATCGCCGGATGAATCGCGCCCGCACGAAGATCAACTGGAGGTTTAACCGCAAAGCAGCCCGCCACAAGTTCGGCTACAAATGGAAATCTTTTAAGCGGTCAAAGACCTAGTGTCGTGCTTCGCCTCTTGGTACGTTCGCGCTTGCGTCCCCAAGTCAAAGTGCCGCCGGGCGAAACTGCGAGTTCCTGGGCGCTTGGTTGGCAGGTCCTCCACACAGACCACGGGATTCATCGCGCACGGAGGAGATGGACATGGTTTTCACTCGATGAGCTTCGCATCAATCGGCAGGCGGACGGGATTTGTCGTAATGACGAATGGGGAAAACGGCTGGCAGATCATTCAGAAATACCTCATGACCAAAATCGGTGAGCTGATTGATGGCCCTCATCGAGCTCGATCGGCAGTCCTACGCTCGACCACAGCAATCCCAGAGCGCATGCCGTCCGGGTCGTCATCGGCAACGCAGAAGGCTGAGCAGGATCTATCGCCCTCCAGACGGCCTTCTGGTCCT
>JAFAWN010000153.1 GCA_019241735.1 Terriglobales bacterium | reverse complement strand
CGCCATCGCTCATGTGCGCCCGGCCGCGCCCGAACGGCAGGTCCCAGATGTAGTTGATCACGCCCACGTGACGGGTATCGTTGTCAGAGTTTCCATAGCTCTGTTCTAGGTTGAGTGAGTTGCGCGGAAAAGTTCGAGAGCCCACTGCTGGGGTTAGCGGATCAATACCATTATCCAGGGCGTGAGACCAGGTATAGGCCGCCTGAAACTGCAATCCATGAGTCATGCGATGAGTAAACTTTGTCTGCAGCCCGTGATAGATCGAGTTGAAAGCCGTCTCCTGATAATTTGGCTGGAGCAGCGCGTTATTAGCCACAGCATTAAACGGCAGCGCCCCGGTGGTCCCTCCCCGGTACAGGTTCAAACTCGAAACCGTTGTGGTATCGCAGCCAAAAGCGTTGGGCACACTGCAATAGGCTACTAACTGCTGAACCAACGCTGGAATCGGCGGGTTCCCATCTCGCTGACCCAGAACGTGAATGCCCTGCGCCCCAACGTAAGCGACGTCAATTACATTGTTAGCCGGCAACTGCCGCTGAATATCCAAGTCCCAGTTGTTGCTCTCAGGATTGGGAAAGTGCCGGTTGAAAATCACCAGTCCACTGGTTAAAGATCCATCGGGGATGGACGCGGAAGGTGTCTGCTGCGGGATCTGGCTGGGAAATGCTCCCGTGCCGAAGGCGTTATTGATCGTCTCCACAGGAAACTGATCATAAGTGGCCTGGAAAGGAGGGTTGGCGCGCGCGTTGCCGAATTCGTTGCCGAATACGCGATCGTGGAAGATTCCGAATCCCGCGCGGACTGCGGTTTTGCCGTCGCTCCACGGGTCCCAGGTGAATCCGATACGCGGCTCTATGTCCTTGTAATCAGGTTTGTATAATGAGCGGCCCGTGCCTGCGCCAACCGTCTGGAATACTGCCGGTTGCCCGGCCGCCAAAAACATCGGGTCAGTAAACAGATTGGAAGCGTTTCCGTTTACCTCATAAGGAACGCTATTGTATTGATAGCGCACTCCCAGGTTTAGAGTGAAATTCTGCCGCAACTTCCAAGTATCTTGCCCGTACCAGTCATATTCGTGCTGGCGGTAAATTTTATTGTCGGTTACCTGCCGCACTGCGCTCTTGTTAAAGAATTGCGATTGCGAGTCTTCGATAACAAGCCCATATAGGGCTGTGGCAGCATCGATCAAGGTAGTGCTGGGGTCGTTGGCAGGTTCATTGCTTACTATCCCGGGGTCGAATCCAAAACTGAGTAGCGATTGGAAGTTCAACTGTCGCCGGGAGCTGAAGTTGTCAAAGCCGCTCTCTCCCACATCACGGAAATCAAACCCAAACTTGAAAGTGTGGCTTGCGTGCACCCAGCTAATATTCTCCGTGTAACTGGTAGTGCCCGTCTTCCGCGCCTGGCTGTCGGATCCCCCTAGGGGGCTGGCAAAACTGGTGAAAGGATCAAACGCGTAATCCCAGCCGTTGCCAAAAGAGTCAGTGCCGCCAGGACTGTTGAGCTGGTTGATGGTGTTCTGGCTCAGGTAAAACGCAGCGTAGATGTGGTTCCATCCAAACTGGAAGTTGTTTACCAGGTTGTTAGTAAGCGTCGAAGTTAATCGCGCGGTAATTCCTTGGCTTATACCTTTTTCTTCGTAGGCTCCAAAACCGGGAAGAATGTCGCTAAATCCTGGATTAGGGTCGAAAAAGTGGTTGTAGCCGTAGCGCAGCGTGAGCGCCTCACGGTCATTAATCTTATGATCAATCTTGACTATGGGATTGTAAGTACTCTGCCTGGAGCTGGTGGGAAAGAATATGTTTCCAGAAATCCCGTCGGCCGACGTGGTGGCCGTCGGGTACTTCGCAAAAACCTTCAGTATGGTGGGGTCAAAAGGGAGGCCGTAGGCATTATTTGCGCCGCCGGGTGTGAGATCAATCGGGACAGTCTGCTGAACTCCATTAGTGTCGGTATAGGTGTAGTTGAACTTCCCGGTCAGGAACGCAGCTGTGGGCACGGTGGCCTGGCCGGTCAGGGTAGTGAGGAAACGGTCCATCTCATCGTTGAAGAAAAAGAACGTCCTGTTCTTGATAATAGGGCCGCCGACGGAGAAACCAAACTGGTGACGGATGTATGGATTCATTGGCCCGGCGTTCGGCCCGACGCCTGGATTGAAATAATCGCGGGCTCCTCCGAACCCGTTCCAGCGTCCGAAATAATAAGCGTCACCGTGAAAAGCATTCGTGCCGCTCTTGGTCACAACGTCAATGATGGCCCCACTGTTGCGGCCAAACTCGGCGTTGAAATTGTCGGTGATAACGCGGAATTCCTCGGTGGAATCCGGATTCGCATTTAGCACCCCGCCTTGTCCCCCGGGGACCGAGGTGTCATTGTTGTCCGCGCCGTCCAGCATGAAATTGTTGTTGCGATCACGCTGCCCATTGACCGAAAAACCGCCGTTTGAACTGTCCGTCGCCGAGGTTCCCGGCGAGAGCAATACCAGTTGATAAGGGTTGCGGGTAATTAGGGGAAGACTTTCCATCTGCCGCTGTTCCACCAGATTGCTGATCTGGGTAGAGTCGAGTTCAATCGGGGCCACATCCGCTCCTCGAACTTCCACCGACTCTGAAGCGCCCCCCGGTTTTATCGTCACGTTTACGGTTACCGCCTGATCGACAGTAACGACGAGGTCTGTGACCCGGTACTGCTCGAAATTGGCCGCGCTCACCGTAAGGTCATACTTGCCGACCGGCAGATTGGGGATGGAATATGTGCCATTGTCCGCAGACTTAACCTGGCGGTCGGTGCCCGTAGCATTGGCGGTGACCCTTATATCCGCCCCGTTCACCACGGCGCCAGAGGCGTCAACAACTGTACCGGCGATCGAACCGGTCTGAGCGCTCGCAGCGCTTGCAAGAACAAATATTAGGCCTACTGCAATCGCAGGCAAAACAGACTTCATTGACATCGCGGTCCTCGATTCTCGGCTAACTCTGCGCGTGAATTCAAACTTGCAATTTCTATACCACAAAACAGCATTGAGAAACTAACGCTAGCAAACTGAAAAATAACAGTCTAGAGTTTAGGTCACGGACAACCGGCCTATGTTTTTCTGAAAGCGAAACAGCGTCAGATATGTTAAATGAAATTCGCAGCTTTGGATTCGAAACCTCATCCGGTAGCCACGGTTCGACAGCAAACCCAGATGTTCGCGCTGGTGCCACAGCGTTTCGCATTTTTGTGGGCCGGGGATGACGCTTGCAGCTTATGGGTGCGGCGCGGCTGGCCCACCTTTACCCTCTTTGTAACGGTGGGAACGGTAAATGCCAGCGGTTGTGCCTGTTTCGATCAATACTTTCGGGGAAAAGGTCCGCGGTGCGAATCAGCACAACCGCATTAAGAATGAAAATCCCGGCGTAGGCAGCATGAGTCCCCACCTTTACGCTCTTTGTAACGTATTAATCACTCTTTGATTCTCAATGGTCAGATTAACTTTGAACACTTCATATAAGCGCTGTTAGCTTGCGCTGTTGCGACGAAGATGATCATGCCGGAAGGACTTACACGTATCATCAACCCAAAAGATTCGGCTGAATTGCTTCTGCTCAACACCTCGATCCAAACGGATAGGGCATTTAAGGTAACGGTCGGGAAAGGCGGCGCTTTAACGCTCGTGGCCGAAGCACTTGTCTCACCGATTGAGAAACGTTTCCCCCTAACGCTCGATGCCGAGCCGTGGACTCAAGGATGGGTGATCGAGCAGCGCGGCCGCATACGAGGATTTATCGCTTGTGCCCACAATGAGTGGAATAAGAGGTTCGTCATTTGGCATTTCTATGTGGACCGTGAACACAGAAGAAAGGGTTTCGGCCGCCAACTTATGGACTGTGCTATTTCCGCAGGTCGCCAGCTGGGAGCAAGAACGGCATGGGCAGAAACGAGCAATCTGAATTATCCGGGTGTCGCTGCCTATCAACGTCTCGAATTCGAACTTCCTGGTTTTCCAATAAACTGTACCCGACGGCATCGAATTTAGTCCGCGAACCTCGAGATAGTCCGCATCCCAGCATTTACCGAATGCCAAAGGCTCACCCCGCCGAGGGCACCTAAGATGGGTCGGGAACGGCGATACCGCTGCTGGTGAGTCCATCAGAGCAGGTGGAACCTATCTTAGTTGGACTCTGGTGCGGAAGCATTTGAGTGTGACCGCGCAGAGGCCCACGAGTGAATCGGCAGGAGTGACTGGTGCGCCCCGAAGATGTGTCGCCATCCGGATCGGCGACGGCGACCCCGCTGCTGGTCAGGCCATCAGAGCAACTCGAGCCCACCCTTACTGCACTACGATTCGGAAAGGTGTGCGTTTGGCCCTGCAAGGGCCCTACATGGAATTTGCAGGTATGGCTCATCGGCTGCGCAGTCTCCGGAATGTCCGGATCGGGAACGGCGATACCGCTGCTGGTAAGGCCGTCGTAACAGGTCGAGCCA
>JAFAWN010000113.1 GCA_019241735.1 Terriglobales bacterium | reverse complement strand
ATCCGGAACTGGCGGCGAAACAACTGGAGTATGTAGTTCGGTCGACTTGCGACTTCCACTCAAGCAATGCTCTTGAGGCGGGCGCTTCCCGTTTCGACGCTGCAGCGCCGCTCCTCCACAATTGAACTGCGATTGCAGTTGCCCGGCTACCTATTAACCAGGGACGCGGCGGTCGATTTTACTGGTTCTGCTCAGCCTATGGCACCGCGCATCGACCGCCTGATAACACTGTGCCTGGTGCAACCTTTTCTGCGATTGTTGTCGCAGCGGGCAGCGTCGATTCCGATTCTGATGTATCACAGCGTCAGCGAGCAGGATGAATCTGCCACTGGCGCATATTACCGGACCTCGACCACGCCTGACCGCTTTGCCGCGCAAATGCAGTGGCTTAAAGATCAGGGGTATCGCTCCTGTAGCCCTGCGCAGGCTACCCAATACCTGCGTGAGAATATGTCCGGTGCAGGGAAGCAAGTCGTAATCACCTTCGACGACGGGTACCGCGACTTTTACTCGCACGCTTTTCCGGTGCTGCAACAATACGGCTTCAGCGCGATCGTATATTTGCCCACCGCTTTTATCGGAAACACCTCCATCCAGTTCAAGGGGAAAGATTGTTTAACTTGGGCTGAGGTTCGGGAACTGCGCAGTTATGGGATGTGGTTCGGTTCCCATACCGTGAATCATCCGCAGCTGCACGATCTTGGCCGGGCAGTCATCAGGGAAGAAATCAGAAACTCTAAACAAGAGATTGAGGAAAAGCTTGGTTGCCCAGTAAAGTCCTTTGCCTATCCCTACGCGTTTCCTCAGACTGATGTCGCGTTTAGCCGATGGCTGCGCGAAGCGCTGGTTGCTGGCGGTTATTCTGACGGAGTATGCACTATGGTAGGCAGAGCAAAGCGAGAGAGCGATCCGCTTTTCCTGGAACGGTTGCCAATAAATTCCTGCGATGACCATGACTTTTTCACTGCTAAGCTGAACGGCGCCTACGACTGGATTGCAAAACCGCAATACCTGGCTAAATTGGTAAAGTCGCGGCGGTTTAAGCCGTCTGGGAAGGGATGAGAAACTAAGAGTCCCGGTCTGAAGGCCACAAATGCCCAAGAGATGGGGCATGCCCTCCTGAGACCTGTTGCTCGATCCCAGAAGTGGATATAAAGGTAACAGTATCTGCCGCCGGGGCCGCCTTTATCTAAGGTTGCGGGCCCAGGCGCAAACCAGCAAGGCTGTCAGCATCCCGTACAAGATTGGTTGGAGGAAACGTGAACGTCCCCCGCATCCTGATACTTGCATCAATTTTTGTGATATCCGCGGCCGGTTTTTCCGCCGCCAGCGACATATATATTGCCCAGAACGCAACTGGCGGAAATAGCGGAGCCGATTGCGCCGACGCACACTCAGCCTCGTGGTTTAACACGTCAGCAAGCTGGGGGAGTGGCGGGGGCCAGATCGGTCCCGGCACCACAGTCCACCTTTGCGGAATCATTACCAGCGAACTCTACGCGCAGGGCGGCGGATCGGCAGGAAATCCAGTGACCATTTTGTTCGAATCCGGGGCAAAGATTCAAGTGTCTCCCGGGTGCGATGCGAATGGCTGCCTGAATCTTGGCGGTAGCAGCAACCTTGTAATTGACGGCGGGCTCAACCAGCCTTGTGGATGGAACACTGCCACCAATTCCAGCAAGGGTTCCTGCAACGGACAGATAGAAAATATGCTTTATGGCTCGCGAGGAGCAAGCTGCCCCGGCGGCCCTTGCACCACCCAAGCGTCGTCGTCTAACGGAAACCTCATCTTATGTAGCGGTTGTTCCAATATTGAAATTCGCAATTTGGAAGTTGGCCCATCCTACATACACACCGGAAGCGGGGATGATACTGGCGGAACCCAGGGAATCCTCATGAAGAATGGAAGCAACTGGAACGTGCATGATAATAAGATGCACGATGGGAGCTGGCACACTATTCTGGTGTATACCAACGGGGGAACTTCATCGAACTGGACGATCAGCAACAATGAGTTTTACAACAACGGACACATGATGGCGGTGGGGGCGGCGGGCGCGTCTACCCTGAATGGTCTCACCATCACAGGTAATTACTGCCACGACATGTCGAACTGGGACACGTCGTCCGATTATTGGCACAACAACTGTCTCCACAGCTTTGGCGCCCAGGGATCAACGCTCAACAACTTTATCCTGGCCAACAACATAATGGCGGGGAACATGGGAAATGATGTCACCGCGCAGGCCTTCCTTGAGTCG
>JAFAWN010000264.1 GCA_019241735.1 Terriglobales bacterium | reverse complement strand
TTTTCTGGCGGCGGCATTGCTGCTGAATCTCGCCCCCGGCCCCGACATGCTCTACGTGATCGGACGCAGCGTGGGACAAGGCCGCAAGGCAGGAGTGGTTTCAGCGCTGGGGATTTTTGCCGGATGCATGGTCCACATTGTTTTGGCCGCCGCCGGAGTCGCCGCTCTGCTGCGTTCGTACCCGCTGGCGTTCAATGTCATCCGTTATGCTGGCGCTGCGTATCTGGTCTATCTCGGTGCCCGGATGCTCGCCAGCCGCACCCCGCATCTTTCTGCTGATAAACCTCCGGATGCCAGCCTGGGCAAGATCTTTTCGCAGGGAGTCATAACCAATGTCCTGAATCCGAAGGTGGCGCTGTTCTTTCTGGCGTTCCTGCCGCAATTTTTGAACACCAACGGCTACAGCGTCGGCCTGCAAATCGTCTGCCTGGGGATGATCTTCAACACAGGGGGAACGCTGGTGAATCTCGCCGTCGCCTATGCCGGAGGTAGCCTGGGGAATTTATTGCGGCGAAAGCCCTCTATCGCCCGCGCCCAGGAATGGTTCACGGGATCATTGCTAATTGGACTTGGGCTGCGGGTAGGCCTAAGCCGCCGCTAGCGGGTCGGTTCCGTGGAATTCCGGGAAGTCGTGGCCCAGGGTAAGCCACGCGCTCACGGAGCGGAGAACTGCAACGATGAGGGGCGGGGACGGCTTCAACCGCGCGGCAAAGTTTACTTCGAAACCGCCGCAAACAACGGCGACCGGATCAATGCCTGAAACTGCCTGTCATCCGTCTTGAAGTGCATTTGCAAGTTTGAGCTTTCGGAATTTACGGTGACGTTATCCAGTGCCAGTTTTTCCGTTGGCGTGGCCGTCATCTTCTTATAAAGCATCCCGGCTTTGAGCAAGGACGAAAGGGTGGCGGCGGTCACGGTGTCCGACGTCACTACGTCGAGATCGAAGTTCACGCCATTACTGAAATTCATGATGTAGCGCGAACCGGTGATGCGCTTTTTGAGGGTTTCAAAATCCGCCAGTTTGCCGGCATCCCCCAAAGCCGAAATCAGCATGTTCTGAGTTCCCTGCTGGTCGAGCACGCTCCACACTGTCCCCGAATCGACCGAAGCAATCATGTCCGCGATTGCCGGATTGGCATCGAGCGTCGAGACATAACCATCGCGCGCGTCCAAAGCTCCGCGCAGCGCGCTGCTATCGCCAAACAACAGCGTGTCCTCATCAATGAACGTCATGTACATGCCATCGCTCATCGGAAAGACATCGGAATCGCGGTACTTCACCGCCTTGATTTTGTTAAGACGAATCTTTTTAAGCGCAGTCTTGGTCGAAAAACTTCCCTGCGCCACGCCCACAATCTTCACTCCCTGCTTGGCCTTGCGATAAGAAGCAAAGGTCAACTGTTCAACGTCTTTATCCGGGTCGATTCCAATACCTTTCAGCGCCTCTTCAAACTGCTTTAAACTGTCAGGCAGGACTTGCTGCTTGAGGGCCATGGCCGTGTCTGATCCCTTGAGGGATCGATAGTCCACGGAAATAATCTGTTGCACGTCAGACGGAATAATTCCGCGTGCGGAGGAGGCCAACGGCGTCGCCCATGCCGCAGCGCTTAATATTAAAATGCCTGATAACCACACTATCGGGGAATTCGTTTTAGCTCTACACATAATGCCTCATCGGTTAATTCGAGAATTCGCAGCTTGAAAGATGTCCGTACAGTCAATTAACACTTCTTGGAACCAAAAGTCGTTCAGTTCCTGATCTTTGTTCCCCGCTGGTCGACTGGTTAGATGCGGGAAAACGTGCGGTCAATCCTTATTGTATGCCCCTGGATCATGGCTGTACCCAATCGGAAGGGCACCAAAGTACCTGCCCGATAACAACCGGCCGTGAGAAATCTACTCGACGACGGCTGTCAGGCCAAGCGACCGTGCCCGCATTTGGCTGACAAATTCCTGGTCTTTGATGGACTCCAGATTGATCTCGACGTTCGCCATCGCGCTCTCTATGGCAGCCCGCGCTAAGGCTGATGCGGTAGTGAGATCTGATTTCATGTGAGGATTGGTGATCGGTTTCAGCGCTTCAACAATCAGCGCCACTTCCCTGGCCTGCTCAGCGACGCCGAACGGGACCCGGGTCGCTTGCTTCAATGCGGCATCAATAATGCGGTCGCCATCCGTGGAGTCCTTTGCTTCCTTGTATGCCTTCATCACTGCGGAGAAAGACTCCGCGTCGGCATCAATCGCGTCCTTTAGCTCCTCCTTGATTTTTGCCAGCCGCGCAATGGCGTCGCTCAATTCGCGCTCATATTGCAGGTAGGCTTTCTTTCCGCGCGACATTCCCGCGACCATCGTTCCCAAGCCTGCCGCCATGGCCGCGCTGGCCGCCGCGGCGCTTCCGCCACCCGGCGCAGCTGTAGGCGCTGCAAGTTGCTCGATGAATGGCTCGACCCCGCCGCGGATCCCACCCGCCGCCGCCTTTCCCCCCATCACCGCCGCCAGCCGGTTTTCGAGGATCATCGATGAATCGAAATTCTCCACCTGAAGAAACCACTCGGCTGCCGATTCCAGGGCTCTCTTCGGAATCAGGCCCACAATCTCGCTGCTGACCGGCGACACCCCATAACGCAACGCTTCGCGCTTTACCAGTTCGAAAACCCGATGAATGGGCGTCTGCTCGAAATCGGTCAGGTTCATCGAGACCTGCGCCTGACCTCGCACCAGAAATCCTGCGCCCTTTACGAAGCGCAATCCGCCATTCGAAAATCGCACCGCCTTGGCGATCCTCTTGGCAATTTCAACGTCTGGCGTGTTTAAGAAAACGTTGTACGCGATCAGCGGCTTCCTCGCCCCCACCACCGTAGCCCCCGAGGTGGGATGCAGTTTTGCATCGCCGAAATCGGGTTTTCGCGCGGGATTACTCTCGATCTCGCTGCGCAGCCCTTCAAATTGCCCGCGGCGGATGTTCTCCAGATTCTGCCGCTCCGGCGAGCTCGCCGCCGCTTCGTATAAATAGACCGGAACGCCGTAGCGCTTCCAGATCTCCGCCCCGGCGTGCCGCGCCATTGCTACGCAATCCTCAATAGTTACCTCATCGATGGGAATAAAAGGCACCACATCGGCCGCTCCCATTCGCGGGTGCGCTCCCTGATGTGAATTCAGATCGATCAGCTCCGTCGCCTTGCCGACGCCGCGTATGGCGGCTTCCTGCACCGGCTCCGGCTCGCCCACCAGTGTGATCACACAGCGGTTGTGGTCCGCGTCCATCTCGCGGTCGAGCAGATACACGCCATCGATCTTCATGGCGTTGACGATGGCATCCACTTTCGACTTGTCGCGCCCCTCGGAAAAATTAGGCACACATTCCACTAATCTTGGCATATGCGGAAGAATATCGGCGTCGGCCAATCCCTGCAAGTT
>JAFAWN010000253.1 GCA_019241735.1 Terriglobales bacterium | reverse complement strand
CAGTCAAAACTGCCGACATCCGTGGGCATTCCTGAGCTGCGCCCACCACCCGCATGCGTGACCCTCCAGCCGCAAAGAGATGTTGCAGCTGATCCCGAAGCCCGCCCGCAACCTCATCCCGACATGTGGCTTTACCGCGACCGCACTGTGGGAATGCTGAGGCGCTATATGCGGCTTTCAGTCGAGGTCGGGCGCCTGCCGTCACTGCTGGGCCGCGAATTTTTTCGCACCCGGGTGACTTCCTACCACGTCTCCACATTCGAAGACGGCGTGATCTTCGTCCACGATGTGGAGCAGTGCCTGGAAAAACTGGACGCGTTTGAAAAAAAGCTGGTAGCGCGCATCGTCCTCCAGAACTATACCCACGAAGAAGCCGGCCGCTTGCTGGGCTGCGGCCGCCGCACCGTTGGCCGCCGTTTTAGCGAAGCCATCGACCGGCTAAGCGAAGCCTTCCTCGAGGGCGGCCTGCTGGCGCGCTTGCCGGTGACAAACCCGATTCAGGAAAAAGCTTGTCAAGAGGGGGAAAGTGACCAAATCGAGCTAAGTGGTTCTATCGATGGCGAATAAAAAGTTGCAAGTCATGTCCCATTTACCCTGCGCAGTTTGCTATTCTAGATTCAGAGATTAACTTTCAGACCAGAATTGACGAGGCGCGTTCCCCAGGGACGCGCCTTATTTGTTTTGTCAATAAAGTTGAAAGCTGCATCTCTCAATGAATTTATGAAACAGGTAAAAGCCAAGCCCGACGCCAAGCCCGCCAGGCAAGCACGTTGCGAAGGTCCGACAGCTCCGACGGATTTGAACGCTTTGCGCGAGCAGATAAGAAACCTGGTGGGCAGCGAGGCGGTGCAGATGGTTGAAAGCACGATCGCAAAAGCAAATAGCGGCCACTGTGCCGCCATGAAATACCTTTTCGAGATGATCGGCCTCTATCCTGCGACCGTAGATCCGGAGGAGGCCGCACCCGATGATCCCTCGCCATGGTTCTGTTGCGGCACCTCGGAATTTCCGGTGAACCAAAAATCGAGGCAGTGATTACGAAAGATTCCGGCGGCGGCTCGAGTCCATCGCGTGATGCCTTAGAATG
This sequence comes from Terriglobales bacterium, assembly GCA_019241735.1. Lineage (GTDB taxonomy): Bacteria > Acidobacteriota > Terriglobia > Terriglobales > Acidobacteriaceae > JAFAWN01. The sequence continues at coordinate 4,116 of JAFAWN010000253.1, read as the reverse complement.
AAAGTCGCTCCATGGGAAGCGGCGATCAACCGCTGGGCGTCAACCCTGGAGCGAAAGCATACCGGGATTTTCCGCATGGACATGACTTGGCTAACTGGCCGCATCGCACTTGGCGGCGGAATCTGGAACGAGACGAACATGGCCGAGGTGGCGCGCGCCGGGATAACGCACATCATCGACATGCAACAGGAATTTGACGACACTCCGTTGGCCGCAGTGCAGGGCATTAAGGTGCTGTGGAACGCGACCGACGATGATTTTCAGCCCAAGCATCCAGCCCTGCTGCAGCGCGGCGTTGATTTCGCGCTCGAGGCTTTGGAGCGGGACGGAGCAAAACTTTATATTCATTGCGCTGCCGGAGTGCACCGCGCGCCGATGATGGCGTTGGCCGTCTTGTGCTCGCTGGGATGGGACATTGACGAAGCTATGAACATGATCGAGAACAAGCGCCCAATTGTGGACTTTGCCGACGTTTACGTCGAAAGCGTCCAGGGATTTCTCGAGCAGCAACCGGCTAAGGCTGAAAGATAATGAATTGCTTTTCGGATCCGCAGTGCCGTTTGAATTACACAATGATTGAAACAATATTTCACCTGCTACCCTGAGGTTTAAAGGGAGGAATTTATGTTGGACCCAAGCCGCCTGACCGGGCGGCTTTTTTATTTGCTGTCAGTGCTGTTAGCCGCATCGGTGATGCTGCACGCGCAAAACCCGCCACCACGACCATCAACGATACCGTTTACCGTGCCGACGGAACCCCGGCCGGGGGAACGCTGCTAATCTCCTGGCCTGACTTCAGCACCTCGAGCGGAAACGCGGTTGCCGCGGGAACGAAAACCGTCACTTTGGGTGCTGGAGGGCAACTGTCGGTGGCGCTCGTCCCCAATGTCGGCGCCACGCCGGCGCAAACTTTATACACTGTCGTCTTCCAGCTCAATGATGGAACCGTGGTCACCGAGTATTGGGCGGTGCCAGCCGCCTCGCCCGCTACCCTCGCAGGCGTGCGAACCAATCCTGGTTCGACGGGTTCCTCCACTCAGGTGGCGACCCAGCAATATGTGAACTCAGCACTGGCCGCGAAAGCCAATGATTCTGCCGTGGTCCACAACACCGGAAACGAAACTGTAGCCGGAATTAAGCAATTCTCGTCGCCTCCCAGCCTGCCAGCGCCGTCCCAAGCCACAGATGCGGTCAACAAAGCCTACGTTGACAGCGTCGCGAACTCCGGCAGCGGCGCCTACGTCCCCCTCGCCGGCGGCACAATGACCGGGCCGCTTACCCTCCCAGGAGATCCCGCCGCGCCCACTCAGGCAGCCGACCGTCATTACGTGGACACCGGCCTCGCAGCCAAATCAGATTTGGTCAGTGGGTTGGTGCCTCCCGGGGAGTTGGCGAATGGCAGTGCCAGCAGCGGCGTCTGTCTGCACGGCGACTCCACCTGGGGAGCATGCGGAGGCACCAGCAGCAACGCCACGTCGATACAAAATGTTCCCGTGGATACAACGGCGCCGACCGACAGCCAGGTCATCACCTATGTCGCGTCGCTGGGAAAATATTCCCCCCGGGCCGGTGGCGGCGTCAGCGCGGCGATGCAGGCGGTGAAGTATGCGGCCGACTTCAATTGGGCGCAGTCGCCGTCCACGGACTTGAGCTCGCCTGGAGCGAAGACGCTCACGCTCTCATCTTGTCCCGCGGGTGTCACTGCCACCGAACCGTGGTACTACCTCTATATTTCTGGCACCGGCAGCGCTGAGGCTGTTTTAGTGACGGGCGGCACTTGCAGCGGCAACGGCCAGGCAGGCTCGCTGCAATTCACTACCGCCAACGCGCACTCCGCCGGCTATACCGTCGCCAGCGCCTCGGGAGGCCTGCAAGAGGCCTTGATCGCAGCACGCATCACTCCCACCAATCCGGCGGGGCTGGCTCAATCAGGCAAGGTGGTCGTGACCCCGGGAGAATTCAGAGCTTACGCCCGCGTGTCCATTCGCTCCTCGGGCATGACCGTGGACTTTACCGGCTCGATCCTGGAGTGTTGGATGAACGACACTTGCCTGTACGTTGGCGACGGCGTCACTTTGAGGTTCACTTTATCTCAGGCTGCATTTGTCAGGAGTGCGCAAACAGTTTTCGATGAAGAGTATGACGGCACTGCGATTGATGCCTCGCGATGGAAGGTGGCAGCCCCGTCCGGCGTAATCGCGGTAGGGGCCGGGAAACTTCAAGTTTCAGGCGGGACCGGCGTGGACGGAGCTGCCACCGTCCAGTTCGTGGAGCAAATAGAAATGGGAGCTGCGGCTATCCTCCAACATGGCGACGTGCAGTTCAGCACAGCTTCGAGCGGCGTGTTGGGTGGCCTGTATCCGGGGGCGGTGATGGCTGCGGGATGCCTGGCTGGGTTTCAGATCGCAGCCAATGGAGCGCAATCCAACATTCGGGCGCTGGTGAACGGCATTGCAACCGGAAGCTTCATCACTACCATCACCGGGCATCACTATGTTTTGACGACGCGTTTATATTCGCTGGGTATTTACCGCGCTGAGCAAATATTTCATTCTGCCTTACATCCTGCCGGCAACGGCCGCGGCGGAGGGCAGATCGCAGCAGATGTGCGTGTAGTGCTGGAGGCGCATGACATTGATCCAGCGAATCCAGCGTCGATCGTCGCGCCTTCGACCGTGCTTTACGACGGGGTAATTTCCGCCGCTCCCGGCTTTTGCTCTTATGCCTTGGTCAATTCCCTGAGTATGCAGTGTTCGATCGCTTTTACTCGTCTGATTCGAAATCCCGACCGTGAGGTTCGGAGCGCGTTGCCGGGCAGCGGATACCGTACACGTTTGGTGGGGTCGATTTATGAGGGCGCGGAGTGCGCCATCACCGCGTCGGAACTGGTCTTCTTCCCGGATTATGTTCCCGCCCCCAATGAATACATCGAGGTGCACTATCGCGGGCAAGGCAGAGCGCTGGCGCGAGTTACGAATCCGGCGAGCATTGCCGCGCAAATGCATGGGTCGGATGACGGAGTGCATGCCGGCGTGCGTCACGTAAAGCAACCGGAGGCGCGCACCGCGCATGACTGCGAAAATGCAGCGCTGGCGCTACTGGACGATGCAACCTTGCCCGCCTGGAGCGGGGAATATCACACCTGGGGTGACCTCCTGCCGGCAAACGCGGTGGATGTTTTCCCCGGAGACGCGATCAATATTGCGATGCCATCACGGAATGCAACTTTTCAGGCCATTGTGCGCGAGGTTGACATCTCCGTCCTTGACATCGACGAGGAGCACAGCGTCTATAAGATCAAATTTGCAAACGATGCCGCGAAGAGTCTGTCATTCGAGTTCGACGCGGCAAAGATCATGACGCCGGTCGCCGTCACTGCGGTAAGCAACTTGAACGTCGGCTCGCAATTTCTTTCCGACCTGACGCAGGCGGAAATTACCGCAGTCTCCTCCACCACGGTAACGATAAACGCTGGAATCACACCGGTCTCGGGCGGGGGATTCGAGGTCCGGTGGAGCGATGAAGGTTGGGGCGCGGGCAATGATCGGAACCTGGCAGGACGGTTCAGTTCGCAGACATTCACAGTTCCCCGATTGGCAAAAATTCAGAATTGTTATTTGCGGCAATACGATGCGTCAGCGTCGCCCAAATATTCACGATACACCACGGCGTTGCACGTCAACTATCCATTATGAGAGATGATAACGAGAATGCGGCGAAGCACACGCATCACGCCAGCGCAGCGCGGCAATCGCTGGTCCTGAGAGTCACAGATAGTGATTTTCAACGCGAAGTGCTGGAGAAGCTTGCCCGCCTTGAGGCCAAGATGGATATGCTCGCCGGCGACACCCAGCCCGGCCGGATGAAAATCGCCGAGGACAAAATCGCCGCTTTGGAGAAGAGCGAGATCCGCCGCAGCGTATACGACCGCTTGGTAAATGCGGTGATCACGGTGGCGATCAGTGCGGCCATCGCCATGCACGACCGGCTGGGGATCCGGTAGGCCCAAACGTAATTTCCGCAAAAACAAAACACATAAAGGAGGTCCGGCGATGGAGGTCCTATCCAAATTGCTGCAAGGGCTCGCGTTCGTCCCCGGGGTGGTGGCGGCGATAG
>JAFAWN010000220.1 GCA_019241735.1 Terriglobales bacterium | reverse complement strand
GCGCAACGATACCTTGGCGCAGTATTGCCACGCTATTCTAGTGTGGAACTCGTTCGAGGCGTCAGAATTTCTTGAGCCTCGCCTGAAGATTCCGGAAAAGAGGCTTCCAATGCAAAGCCTTGCACAAATCATGCTAAAACTGTGTGTAATTCAAGCTGGGTACAATTGATCTATGCGCATGATGTGCATTACCGCTCATCCCGACGACGAAGCTGGTGGATTTGGCGGGACGCTGCGGCTTTATGCCGAAAAGGGTACCGAAACCTGCGTCATCTGCCTCACTCCCGGACAAGCGGCTACAAACCGCGGCGGCGCAAAGGACGACAGTGAGCTGGCGGCAATGCGGCGAAAGGAGTTTGCTGCATCCTGCGAAATTCTCAGAGTGACCCGCAGCATTGTGCTTGACTACCCTGACGGGAAGCTTTATCGCCAGGATCTTTACCGGGTAGTGTGCGATCTCACCCTCCATATAAGAGAGTTTCGCCCGCAGGTTATTCTCACTTTCGGGCCTGAAGGTGGGCTTACCGGACATACCGACCATTCCATGGCATCTGTGTTTGCGACGCTCGCATTTCATTGGGCGGGGCGCGCTAATAGATATCCTGATCAACTGAGCGGAAACATTACCGCACACTGCCCGCAGAAGCTGTACTTCGCTACCTCCGACTTCAGTCTTCCTGATCGCGCTCCGATCACCCTGGCCCCTGCCACTGCAATCATCGCCATTGACGATTACTTTGAGGCTAAAATCGCCGCCTTTAAGGCGCATGAAAGTCAATCGGCTCTTTGGCCGAGGTTTGAAGGCACAATGCGTGGACGGAGGAAACAGGAGATGTTCCATCTGGCGGCCTCCACCTTCTCGCATACCAGTGAAATTGAAACTGATTTGTTTGCCGGAACCAGTGATTCCGAACCGGTGCCGAATGCAGGGGCTATCGCGGGTTAATGATGTTCGTAAGCAGATCCGGCTTGGCCTCATCGCGCACTAAGTGTGGATATTTCTCTCCCTCGTGATAGTCGAGCTTAAATGTCCGGTAATAATCCGTGTTTTCAACCAGCAACTCCAGGGGACCAGGTGTTTGTTTCGCCGCGGCTAGCGCGTCATGGAAAACGGTACCGGAGAACTTACGGTTATTGACGGCCACAATTTTCATAGTTGGACCCATACCGGCCTTTGCCGCTGACATCCCGCTAACAACATCGATGACAGTACCGTCGTCGTCTAATAAAAGGCCGACTGAGTAAGAAGCTACAATTTCGTGATGGATTCGCTCCCGGTTCCGGGTCATATCCGACGGCGTGTCGTCATAACTCACTTTCCACCCACTAGCTTCAATCCCGCCTAGTGGGGCCCCAAGGCCATGGTTGGTGAGCCGTTCGGTCCAAAAACCACGCCAGTCATAGGGAGCGACCTGATTTAGAGCCTGTATAACGTCGTCGAAAGTGTAGGTCTTCACCATGGGCGGCGTATTTGGCGGCCCATGGAACAAATGGCAAAAGTCATCGATCGATTTCTTGCCGTGTGTTTGGTTTCGGATTATGGCGTCCGCCCAAAGCCAATCGAGCTCGCCTTCGTCATAGAAGTCCGTTCCCCGGCGCCAGGATGTCATCTGATCGGGCGTGAAATAGGTTTGGGGCGCCGCATCGGCAGTGTCCTGTAAATTCCGCCAGCTGCGTCCCGGGGTATGATCAAGATCTGCGGCAACTCTGGCAAGATAGTCGCGATACTGGTCCTGAGCCCAAAGCCCGCTCCGGGCAGTGAGTATGTCCCCCAGGTATTCCGTCAGTCCCTCATAGACCCAAAGTAGGTCATCCTGCATGGGTTCCTGATAATTCGGTGTTGTCAGCCCTGCCGGCCGGCGATACTTGCCATTCCAAGAATGTACATATTCATGAGGGAGCAAAGATGAATTCAGTGAACGCGAGTCGTAGTCGATCAAACTCCGCTCCGGACTGCGGCTGTCGTCTGACTCATGGTGCTCCAGACCGAAGTGGGCGACATGATCACTCAACGTGAAAAGGAAGTGATAATCGAGATAGTGATGGGCGCCGAAAAGATTTGTGGCCTGGGTAATGAGGTTCCGGTAATGGTCCCAAACTTCGGGCGGCGCATCGAGCGCCGCCTCGCTGTCAGCAGCAATGTCCAGCTCCGCCGGCAACTCTTTACCTTTGCTCAGCGGAACCACTTTGAAGTACTGGCCAGCGAGCACAGGGGAATCCACCAGGGTGGTCAACGAGACCGGCGCGAACTGAATCGGCGCCGACGCTGTGCCGGTGGTTGCATTTGGCGAAGCCAGGCGGAGCGAGGTCCCGAATTTCCAGCCCGCCGGTAATCGGAGGCTGGCCTCGTAGATAAGTTCGTCGGACGTCCAGCCGCGCGGATAAAGCAAAACCTGGTTCCAGCTTATAACCGCGAGTGACGCCGTGGCTGAGGACCCTGCAGAAAACAAAGTCTGGCCCGATTGTCCAGGCGAGAGATAGTCCAGTTGGGCTTCTATTCGACTTACGCCGGGCGGAATTTCCACGTGGAAGGTGAACCCATCCACCAGGTCACGGCGCCATTTCAGGTCGCTCCCGTTCGCCTGGAACTTCAATCCTGTCAGATCGAGAATAGGGCCGTCTGGCGCATGTTCGCCGGGGATCCATTTCGGATAGTAAAGCGTAAGGGTGCCCGGACTGCACGGAATCTCCAGGCGTGCGTGAAAGATTTTCCGGGGGGCCTCAGAAGCATCAACTGAAATCTTGATAAACGGAGCGGGATTTTGAGCGGCGACAGCGAACGGCGCCAGCATAGCCAAAATTAGAAGTGAAATCTTCGAACGATGCATTTCCCGCGCTCCCGGTTCAGATGTGAACAAGGTTCCTAATATAGCAGCCCTACTTGATGTGCAATGCAAAGCGAAGATTAGTCGGGATTAAATGCTCTATGATTGAGGCCGTATGGCGCACGCGGGAATATTTATTTCTTTCGAAGGGCTTGATGGTTGCGGCAAGAGCACCCAGATTAAAAAGCTGGCGAAGGTCCTGCGAGCACGCGGATTTTCGGTCACAGTAACCCGGGAACCTGGAGGAAGCGCTTTCGGCGAAAAGATCCGCGATCTGCTGCTCGACAGCTCGGCCGCGGGAATTTCCGCGAACACCGAACTCGCGCTCATGTTCGCGGCGCGCGCGCAGCATCTTCACGAGATCATTAATCCCGCACTCGCCGCTGGACACATCATTCTTTGCGACCGTTTCACAGACTCCAGTGAAGCGTACCAGGGTGGCGGCCGAAGACTAGGCAGCTCGCGAGTTTTGGCCCTGCACCACGTTTTGTGCAATGACCTCCAGCCCCAGCTCACCATACTTATGGATTCTGACGTGGGGAAATGCCTGGAGCGGGCACGCCGTCGCAACCGCCTTCGACTCCACAAGAATGGACGCGCGGACAGTGACGAAAACCGTTTCGAGCAGGAAAGCATCGAGTTTTTCGCCCGGGTCCACAGCGCCTATTTGAGGATTGCGGCGCGGGAGCCGGAACGGGTGGCGCTGGTGGATGCGCGGGGTCAGGCGATGGATACCCATCGAAAAATTGTGAATCTGGTTGAAAACAGACTGAAATTGGGAAGTGTGAAGTTACAAATCGTCCGCCGCCGGGCAGCGCGTTAAAATTAACAACAGATAACCCCGGAAATCATCATGCCCTTTTCGGATTTTCATGGCAATCGCGCGGCAGTGGACCATCTGCGCGCCATGACTTCGCGCCACA
>JAFAWN010000197.1 GCA_019241735.1 Terriglobales bacterium | reverse complement strand
GGTAAAGGTCAGCCAGGCAAACATGGCCATCAAAACTTTCAGCTCCACCGGCCACTTCTTCACGGTGCGCGTGCCGCTGACTCCGAACATCAGAGCGCCCAAGGCAATTCCGCCGGCGATCTTACTCATCGGAATAAACCTAAGAGGGTAGATCCAGTCTTCGGGGCGGGCGTAATAGAGGACGGAAAGAACGAGGAGTGCGCGGAAAGCCACCGTGCTTCTCTTGGCGGCTTTATCGGCAGCCAGGGATGGCGCGTCAGGCAGTATCCGGGGCTCCCGGGAAGTGTAGTCTTTGCCAAACCGGTCGGCGGTCATCGGCCCCACGCTACCTTTCGCCCGGTTATGAAGTTCGCGAATGCCACTCCCGCTGCGGTGTTAAGCACGACAAAGGTGAACGCGGCATCGGCGACGCGTGCCAGCCGGCCCAGCTTCAAATGCGCCATTGCCAGCAGCCCCAAGCCGTAAAATGCAAGCTGTGCAATGAAGGCCGCGCGATAAATTGGCTGCGGTAAGAGGGCGGAAGCGATCAGCATTGCGGTCAGCGCGAGTGGCGCGGCAAGGCGCAACAGCTTATGGCTGACGAACTCAAATCGTATGGGATTAACGCGCGTGAGCAACCACGGAGCCAGCTGCACCAACTGATAGTTACCGGACAAGGTCCGCACCTTGCGCCAGAATTCCTTATCGTTCCCCAGATGCGGCAGGTCCCAGGCGCGGGCGCGGGAATCGAATATTACGCGGCCGCCCTGCTTCGCTACATGCATGGGAATGAACACGTCGTCGAGGATGGTTCCAGCGGGGACGGCAACCAGCAGATTGCGCCTGACGGCATATATTGCGCCGGTAGCGCCGACCACCGATCCGGACGACGACTCGGCCTCACGGATTGCCTTCTCGATCCTCCAGTACAGGCCCAGTCCGCTGGCGCTCTCTCCGGCTTCGGGGTCCCCGAGCATCAGCTCGCCGCTGGCACATCCTACGGTGCTGTCCGCGAAATTTTCCGCCAGCGCCCGAAACGCGCCGGGCTCGATCATTTGCCGGGCATCGGTAAAAACAATGAGATCGCCGCGTGCGGCATTGATGCCGTCATTCAGCCCGGCTGCTTTCCCCCGCGAGGTTGAGTTCATGAGCACGCGCACCCGGGCATTACCCGCATAGTGCGAGAGAATTTCTCCGGTACCGTCACTGGAGCCATCGGAGACGACCACAATTTCGAACAGCTCTTCGGGATAATCCACAGCCAGCAGATTTTGCAGCTTGGCGTCCAGAACCTTCTCTTCGTTCCGCACCACCATGACTACCGAGAGCGATGGCGTGTACGGTGCAGACCGCACCGGGATGCGGCGCCAGCGGCTGCGCAAGCGAAGCCAGCCCATGTAGCCCACATAGGTGTAGGCAAGCAATCCCGCCGAGGTCCAGAAAATCCACCTCATTGCGCACCGCGCCCCAACAATACGATCTTGATAGTCTGAAACATGATGAGGATATCGAGACCGAGAGAAGCATTTTTGATATAGAAGAGGTCGTATTGAAGCTTTTCTTTGGCGTCCTCGATAGTGTTGCCGTACTTATAGCGGATTTGCGCCCATCCGGTGATGCCCGGGCGCACTACGTGACGCACCCCGTAATAAGGGAGCTCCTTGGTGAGCCACTCCACAAACTCCGGACGCTCCGGACGCGGTCCGACGAAAGCCATGTCGCCCTTCAGGACACACCAAAGCTGCGGAATCTCATCCAGCCGGGATAGGCGTAGAAACTTTCCGGTGCGGGTGATGCGGGGATCATCGTCCGCCGCCCACGTGGCGCCGGTATCGGCTTCGGCATCTTGGCGCATGGTACGGAATTTGTAGCAGTAAAAAATCCTGCCCTGCTTGCCTACCCGCCGCTGGCGGTAGAGTACAGGGCCACTGGAATCGAGCTTGATGGCTAGCGCAACGAAAGGGATGATGGGCAGGGTGACAAGAACGCCTATCAAAGAAACAGTGAAATTCAAGAATCGTCGCAGCAGCCGGAAGATGCCGCTGAAGCGAAAGCCGGTGGCGAAGATGATCCAGCTGGGATAAAGCTGCTCGACCTCAATCCTTCCCGATATTTTTTCCAGCCACGAAGTTGCCTCCTCGATGTGGACGCCTTGCAAGCGCAGGTCAAGAAGTTCCTGCATCGGCATGGTTTCGCGGCGGTCCTGGATGGCAACAATGACCCGATGCACAGATTGCTCGCGCACCACCTGCAACAAGTGGGAACCGACCGCCTCACGGGTTACAGCGCCTTCCATATCCGCGCTTCTGCCCACCACCGTAATTCCAAGCTCAGTCCGCGAGCGCAGACCGTTTACCAGGCGCTGCGCGCGCTCGCCAGTTCCGAGAACATACACGCGTTCCTGAAGAAAAGACTGTTGCGCCAGCCACGAATACAGCAGACGCCAGCTGAATAGCGCCATGGTAAGAATGATCAGCCCGGTAAGGGCCGAATAATCGCGGTTCAGGCTGGGAAATGCGAATTGCAGTGCCGCCAGGCCGAGAGCTAGAAGGCCCGGAACCAGAAGGAGGCGGAAGTAAAGCTCTCCTTTGGCGTCAAAATATGCAGGATCGTAGAGATCAAACCAGTGCGACAGCAGCAGCACCAGGAGGGTCACAGTTACGATCTTGGAGTAGCCTCCATCGTAATTGAGGGCTATGAACAGGTCTTCGCGATGCAGGATTGCGATCCCCAGGAAAATTGAGGCGACCACAATCAGGGCTTCTCCGCCCAACAGGATCAGCGTGCGGACCGGGTAATAGACTTTGAAGAGTCGGATCACACCTACCTCAGGGCCGCAGCGGGCTTTCCATTACCGGTACCGTAGGCTTCGTAGTAATACTGAGTGTAGGGCGAAGACCCGGCGACGATGCCATTCAGAACGACTCCAATCAGTTGTGTATCGCGGAACTCCTGCCGCGCCTTGCGGGCGATGTCAAACGGCGTGGCGCTGGACCGGACCACCATCAGTACGCCATCACAATAATTGGCCAGCAGGCTGGCATCTGAAATGGGAATGGCGGGCGGGGAATCGACGATGATCCAGTCAAAGATCGGCTCCATCCGGTTCAGCAGGAATTTCAGCCGGCCGTTGGCCACCAATTCGCCGGGATTCGACACCAAACGACCCGCAGGTGCGAAGAACAGGTTTTCCATGGGCCCGCGCTGAATAATCGACAGCTCGTCGGTCTCACCTGAAAGGTATTCGGACACGCCGGGGGTCACCGAAGTGCCCAATGCCTGGTGCAGCCGCGCTCCCCGCAGGTCGGCGTCGATCAAGAGCACGCGCCGTCCATGCTGGCGGACCAGAGCCTGCGCGAGATTTGCCGCCACGAACGATTTGCCTTCTTTGGGCAGCGAGCTGGTAATCAGCAGCTTCTTCAAATTCTGTTTCTCGCGCATCTGGTAAATCCGGGAACGCAGCGTCCGGAATTCCTCTGTCCCATAGGCCTGTTCATCGGCATTGAAGAACAGCATGGTTTTGAGGTCGGGCGTCCATGCGCGCTTTTCGCAACGCGCCAACAGCGAATCAATGGTGTAGGAGTTGGCGAAAGAAGGCATGCCCGCGGTGATGGAAGGGCCGCCAGTCAGCTGGGGCATCGCTTCCTGCTCCCCAAGTTGCTCTGGCGCCAGGGGTTCAGAAACCGGACCCTGCGCGCTTGCACGCTCCTGCTCGGCCCGCTTTAACGCTTCATGAATTCTGCTCATAAAATTATTTCCTTTCCTTGGGGGCGGTCTCTGCTTCCGGCTCGCGTAACCGGTCCGCAAGGGTTGATAGAGTTTTCAGGGCTTCGACGAGGTCAAACTTCTCCGTGCCGGCACCTTCCGCGGGGGCGATGGGAGGAAGAAGGTTGGCATCTCCCAGATCGAAGTCCCGGGCCACCGCTTCCACCAGTTCGGGAGTGACGATCTTTTGTTGATCCACAAAAGCGCTTACCAGACAGTGTTCGCAAATCAGATTCACCACCCGGGGAATGCCTCCGGAGTAGCGATGGATGACGGGCAGTGTTTCGGGAGCTAAAATTGGCTGGCCGTTCGAACCCGCAATACGCAGACGCTGCGCCACATAAGCCTTGGTTTCTTCCAAAGTGAGCACGTGGGTCTTGGCGCGCAGGGTCAGTCTTTGCCGCAACTGCCGCAGATGCGGCTGCTTTAATTTCTGTTCCAGCTCGGGCTGTCCCACCAGGACGATCTGCAGCAGCTTTTCAGTAAAGGTTTCCAGGTTGGTCATGAGGCGGATCTCCTCCAACAGCTCATCCGAGAGGTTCTGCGCCTCGTCCACAATTAAAACAGCGGTTTCGCCGGCCCGG
>JAFAWN010000215.1 GCA_019241735.1 Terriglobales bacterium | reverse complement strand
GGCAAAGGCGCGCTGCGCGGCGTCGAGATAAGTGACATTCATTGTCTCCGCATGGCCGCGAACGAGCAGTGAAATTCCCTGGCCTTGCGCCAGTCCCGAATACCACGGATTTTTCAGCCGGTCGCGATACTCCCAATCAAACTGGTGATTCCAGACTGGAACCCCAAATGCATTCGTTTCCAGATTCTCGCAAAGCCAGTCACAAGCAGCCAGAAATTTCTGTCGGCGGGATGGCTCGCGATTCTCGCAAAACGCGTTGTAATTCCCCAACCCCCACTGGGCAATCGCGATCGGATTGTATTGCAGCCCAAATTTCCCGCGATAATTCAGCAACGGGATGCCGCGAGGGTCGTGCTCGCCGGAATACTCTGCTTTCCCGTCAAATCGCATGTAGTAGGGGCCTAGACGGTCGAAGGTTGCATGAGAATTCGCCTGCGGCGTTTCATGCCAGAACGTCAGATGACTCTCAACCGGCATCAAATACGCGCTGAAAGTCCGCTTATAGTAATCAAGGCGGTTGGCAATAGACATGTGAGGAAAGCCTGAATCCTGCACGAGCTGTTCGCTCCAAGCTTATCAGCTGCAAATGAAGTAGATTCGTAAGCGCGTGACCATATGCCGCCGCAAATAATAGGCACTCTCATCGCGAATCCGGCGTTTCAATCGACGGTTAAGAAATCGCGCGATCTGTGGTCAAAAAAGAAGACTTCCTTCTTCTGGCTGGTTGCCATCGCTTTCATCCTCCGCCTGTGCCTAATTTTCTACGGACATACCTATCGCCTGCGCAGCGATGAACGTCATTTCAATTTTCACGAAATTCCTTTTGCCATCCTCACCAATGACGACAATTTCTATTTCGGCTTCGAGATGGGGCGCATTGGACGCTCTCTCGCATCCGGAGAAGGCTTTGCTAATCCTTTTCTCACCCCGACGGGGCCAACGGCGTGGGAGTCGCCGCTTTATCCATTTCTGATCGCTGGAGTCTTTAAGATTTTCGGGATCTACACCCATGCCTCCGCGATAGCACTGCTTTCGTTGAACAGTCTTTGCTCCGCCTTAACGTGCATTCCGATTTTTTTGATCGCGCTGCGCTGCTTCAATCAGAGGGTTGCCGTATGGACAGCATGGTCATGGGCGGTCTTGCCTCCGGCAATGTTCTGGTGTACGCGCTGGGTATGGGAGACCAGCCTGACAACGCTCTTGCTGACCTCCATCTTCTGGATCACTCTCACCCTCGAAGAACGATCAGGAGCAAAACCCTGGATCGAATTCGGATTGCTTTGGGGGATCACTGCACTTACCAATACCGGGGCGCTGGCTTTCCTGCCCGCCTCCGGTCTGTGGGCTTGGTACCGGCGCAGCAAACGGGGTGCGCCTTCGATCAAAGGCGTAATTCTTGCCTCCGCAATTTTTTTCGCGTGCATAACACCGTGGATCGCGCGCAATTATCGCGTCTTCGGTCACTTAATGTTTATACGGTCCAACTTCGGGGCAGAGCTGCGACTGGGCAACGGGCCCGGCGCGGACGGCACCTGGATGGAGTATCTGCACCCCACACAAAATATCTACGAGGAACAACGCTACCGGCAGTTAGGCGAGGCAGGTTATGTGGCTGCGAGGCAACGCGAGGCGATTGATTTCATTCGCGCCGACTATCGACGGTTCCTAGTCCTGTGCGTAAAGCGTTTCGTCTACTTTTGGGCAGGCAGGCCGCGCACTTCAAAGGTTCCGATGCTCGCGCCTTTAAGGAATGCGGTTTATTTCGCATCATCCATTCTGGCTTTTTGGGGGCTGGTGTATGCTCTGCGCCGTCGGACGTATGCGGCCTGGTTATTTTTCTGGCTGATTTTGAGCTATACCGCGGTCTATTACGAAGTTTTTCCTCATCCCCGGTACCGGCACCCCATTGAGCCGGAGCTGGGAATCCTGATTGTCTACGCGATCTCTGAGGCCAAGCGAAAAACCCTTCCTGTCACGAGCGTCTGACTCAAAACGGGAATCTTACTGCGATTTAGCTAGTACATGGCCTAAAGTAATCTTGCGCTGCCTTTTGCGCTCCCGCATACTCGGCTCACCTACCACAGAACCTGGGAGACGGGGCTGGACGTGGAGATTTAGGGTCGCCACGAACAGCCCCGATTTTTTTCCCAAGCCCTCACTCACCGTCAATTAACCCCAGTTTTCCCGCCCAAAATTTTGCGAATTCCCGGAATCCGTTAGAATCTGGAGGTTACCCGTAAAAACTCGATAAGAAAGCGGACACGATGAAAAACTGGCTGGTTCTGTGCGTGATAGCGTTGACGGCAACCACACTTGCCTCGGCGGCAGAGAAAAACAAGGCGGAAGCGCGGATCGAGGCTGCCGCAAACGTCCTTAACGAAATACAGGGTACGCCGGACAAAGGCATTCCGGAGGAAGTACTCGGCTCCGCTGAATGCGTGGCTGTGGTGCCTTCGATGCTCAAAGGCGGTTTCGTGTTCGGGGCCCGGTACGGACGCGGCGTGGCCAGCTGCCGGACACCCAAGGGCTGGACCGCGCCCGCATTTTTCACGATCAAGGGCGGCAGTTTCGGATTGCAGATTGGCGGGCAGGCTGTGGATCTAGTCATGCTCGTAATGAACGAGCAAGGGATGCGTCAGCTGCTGTCGAGTAAATTCAAATTAGGCGCCGATGCCAGCGTGGCAGCGGGACCGGTTGGAAGGCACGCTTCGGCCGATACTGATTGGAAAATGCGGGCTGAAGTCCTGAGCTATTCGCGAAGCCGTGGAATTTTTGCCGGCCTCGAATTGAGCGGCGCGGCGATAAAACAGGACCAGAGCACAACCGAGCAGTTCTACGGCCACGACGTCGCCTTTAAGAGCTCGCTAACCGGTGAAGTCGAAGCCCCTCCGAATGCGTATCCATTTTTGAGCACGCTGGCCAAATGGGCGCAAACCGTGGCTACGAAATAGGAATGCGGGAATCACGAAGCCCAATAGACGAAAGCTTCGGCTGTCAGTGAATTTCCTCCTGGGCGAAATTCCTTTTTGATGCGTCAGCGACTTGAGTACGCGCTCTTGTGGCTGGTGGTAAAGGCTATCGGGGCATTACCTCGCCCTCTGGCGCGCGCTGTCGCTATAGCCCTGGCATGGGCCATCTACTGCGTGCATCTGCGGCTGCGATGGGTGGGGATGCGGAACCTGGCGCTGGTCTTCCCTGAGAAAAGCCGTCGCGAGCGCGCCAAAATTCTGCGAGGAGTCTTTACTTCGCTGGGCCGTCAACTGGCGGAGGTCTGCCTCTTTCCGAAGTACACCGCGAAAAATATCAGCGACGTCGTCGTATACGACGGCTTCGAGAACTTTCAGCGGGCTGTGGATCGGGGCAAGGGTGTCCTGTTTCTTACTGCCCATCTGGGGGGCTGGGAACTCTCGGCTTTCGCCCACTCCCTCCACGGTCACCCCCTTCGCGTTGTCATGCGTCCACTGGATAATCCCTACGTAGATCGAATGACGCGCGAGTATCGCACGATGCACGGCAACTCCATGGTGGATAAAGACGACTTTGTCCGCGGGTTGCTCTCGGCACTGAAGCAGGGGGAAACAGTAGGCATTCTTATGGATACCAACATGACACCGCCGCAGGGCGTATTTGTCGATTTCTTCGGTATCCCCGCTTGTACGGCCAGCGGCTTGGCGCGAATCGCTTTACGTTCCGATGCAGCCGTGGTCCCGGGATTTACGATATGGGACCGGGCCCTGGGGAAATACCGGTTGCGCTTTGATCCGGCTATTAATTTGATCCGAACCGATGACCCGGATGCCGATGTGGTTGCGAATACGGCATTGTTCACGAAAATTATCGAAGATTATGTGCGGCGCTACCCGGATCAGTGGCTTTGGGTGCATCGCCGTTGGAAGACCAGGCCCGAGGGTGGAAAGTCGTTATATCAATGACGGTTTATTTAAAACCAGTCGCTGCGGTAGGCGATCCACCAGCAGACAAACAAAATAGGAAGTGTCGCCGCCAACGCCCACCACAAAGGGAGCAGGAAATCGGCAGCCAATCCAAGGACGGTGAAGCTGATCCAGAAAACCTTTCGCTGCATGCGGCCATTCTAGACCGCAGCTTTCCTTTCCTCCGTTAAACGTATAAAAAGATGCCATGAAGCTCAGAGGGCTGGCCCAGGCAATCGACGCGCAATTGCTTGGCGATGAAACTGTCGAGGTGGGCCGCGTATCGGGTATTGGCGCGGCTGCACCGGGGGATCTGGTGTTCGTTGAGGAAAGCGCAAATCTTAGCGCGGCGCTGGCGTCGGGTGCCTCCGCAGTGATCGCAGGAACATTTGCGGCGCAAGCAAAGTCTTCGAAGCCGTTGCTCATTTCAACCCAGCCGCGCCTGGCATTCGCCCATGCAGCAAAGTTGTTTTCACCGCCTTCGCAAATCGGCGGCGGCGTGCATCCCAGTGCCGTAATTCATCCTTCAGCACGAATTGATCCGAGCGCGACAATTGAGGCGCACGTTGTGGTCGCGTCCGGCGCAGAAGTTGGCGGAAAAACCATTCTGGGCGCCGGATGCATAATCGGCGAGAACGCTCGCCTAGGGTCAGATTGTCATCTGTATTCGAATGTCGTGGTCTATTCAGGGATGCGTATCGGCGATCGCGTTATCGTCCACGCGGGTGCCATACTTGGCAGCGACGGCTTCGGTTATGTTCGCGATCAAAACACAGGACGGTACGAGAACTTTCCCCAGGTAGGGAGTTTAGAGATCGAGGACGATGTCGAAATCGGCGCGAACACCACAATTGATCGCGGCGCTCTGGAACTGACCCGCATCGGGCGCGGCACGAAGATCGATAATCTTGTGCACATCGGGCACAATTGCGAGATTGGTGAAGATGTGGTCATCGCGGCTCAGACCGGCCTTTCAGGAAGCATTCGCATCGGGAAGAACGTGCTACTGGGCGGACAGGTTGGCATCGGAGAACACGCGCACATTGAAGAAGGTGTAATGCTGGGCGGGCAAGCCGGAGTGCTACCGAACAAAGTCCTACGCGGAAAAGGCATCGCATTTTGGGGAACGCCCGCGCAGCCAGTGCGCGAATATTTGAAGGGCCTGGCGATGTTGGCCCGGCTGGCCCGGAAAAAATAGCACTCCCAGACTGAGCCCAGCAGAAAGATTTATGGCAATTGTTGTCGTCGGCGGGCATTCACGCAGTGTCGGCAAAACCAGGATAGTAGCGGGTTTAATTGCCGCACTTCCCGAATACCGCTGGACGGCGCTGAAAATTACGCAATATGGTCATGGCATCTGTTCTTTAAATGGCGGATCGTGCCACTGCGCCACGGACGATCATAGTTGGGCGATTTCAGAAGAAAAAAATCGCTCGGGTGGGTCAGATACCTCGCGCTTTTTGGATGCCGGCGCAGCTCGAGTCTGGTGGGTACGAACCGAGCAGGGTCGATTGGCGGAAGCTGTGCCGGCTATCCGGCGGCGGCTGGCCGAATCACGAAACGTATTAATCGAGTCGAACAGTATTTTAAGATTTGTACAACCCTCCCTTTATTTATCAATCCTCGATCCAGCCACCGCAGACTTCAAATCTTCAGCCCAGGAATTTCTCGATCGGGCAGATGCCGTTATCCTGCACCGAACAATCAACGGCGGAAAATCTAAGTGGACGGGAGTTTCGTTTAAGGCCGTTGCCCATAAGCCCGCGTTCGAAATTCACCCGCCGGAATTCTTGACGCCCGAGATTGTTGCCTTTGTCAGGAACCGCTTGGAAGTTGCTGCCTAATGCTGCGCAACTGAGATTTCAATAGCCCTCTCTACACTAAAAAACAGCTGCCAGAACGTTTGTTATCCTTACGCGTGCGCCGCATTCAGCCGAAAGCCTGGGCCCTGATATTTCTCTCGGCCGGGCTCCAGATACTCATTTTCCCGCTCCCCAATTTGTACATGCTTTGCTGGGTGGCCCTCTGCCCGCTGCTGATTGCGCTGCTGCGAGCTCGCCGGCCAGAAACGTTACAACTCAGCGAGAACCCTAAACTGCTGCCCGCGAAACCCCTGCAAGCATTTCTTATGGCGTACGTTTGCGGCGTCGTTTGGTACGGCGGCACCTGCTACTGGATCTGCAACACGATGCGGCAATACGGCGGCGTGAATGCCCCCGCAGCTTTCGGAATTCTTATTCTGTTTTGCTTATACTTAGGCCTCTACAACGGATTGTTCGGACTGATCATCGGCGTTCTGGCACGCCAGGATCCGTCGGGCCGGCGCGCCCTGCTACTCGCACCCGCGGCTTGGGTTGCCGTAGAACTGGCACGCACCCGCATTACAGGCTTTCCCTGGGATTTGCTTGGCACCTCCCAGGTTGACAACATCGCCCTATCTCACATCGCCACGTTAACCGGGGTCTATGGGCTCTCTTGCGAGATTGCAGTAGTG
>JAFAWN010000044.1 GCA_019241735.1 Terriglobales bacterium | reverse complement strand
GTCGCCGCAGGACGCAAAAGCCAGGCCGGTCTCTGGATCAAACGCCGTTGCGTCCACCCCATCGCCGATCGGCAGCGTGGTAATGACTTTGCCAGTGTCAGCGTCCAGTACCGCCATCATCTTGTTGTCGCAGCCGGGAAAAAGCCGGTGATTTTTCGCATCAATCGCAAGCCCGGAGGGTGATTCGCACGGCGCCAGCGGCCAGCGCGAACGCACCTCAAGCTTCCCGGGATCAATTGCATCCAGCTGGCTTTTGTCTTCAATGTTCACGAAAACCCCGCCCCGCCCATCGCTCGCTGCGAACTCCGGCTTGCCCTCGAGCTTTATAGTCCCGATGACCGTGCCGTTGGCGGCGTCGATCGCTGTCGCGTCCTGGCTCCGGCCATTGAAAGCGAATACCCGTTTGGTCGAGCTGTCATAAAGAATCGCATCCGGATTTTGTCCCGCCTTTACCTTGGTGATTGCCTTCAGCGTATCCAGATCGAATATTGTGACCGTCCCCTCGCGGCCGTTGCTGATGAAGCCGCGCTTCAACTCTGGAGCCAGGGCGATCCCGTGGACTCCCGGCGTATCGGGGATGTCGCCTACTGGCTGGCCCGAGTCTGCATTGATCACCACCACATGTGTTCCCCGGGAGATGTACAGCCGCCGCGACGCACTGTCTGCGGTCAGATAATCCCAACCGCCCTCTCCCCCCAGTTTGTAGGTCTGGGTCAGGTGATAGCCGTTGTCTGCGGCGGCAAATGTGGCGCATAGCAGGATGAGCATGCCGGTATAAATGCCGCGGGTCCCAATAATTTCCATTTGAGCTTTCCTCGCTTTCACGCAGTAACTGCTGGAGTTAGTCAAAAATCCAAGAAGTCGCGGAGCTGAACACTGCACCTTTGAGCAATGCGCCAGTTTCGATTCGCTGGCGGCAATGATTCCATCGCTCGCTTATTTTTTGGGCTGTATCGTGTCCAGGCACTTGCGATAAAGCTCAAGTAAATGGCCGGCATACTCCTCCGGCTTCGCCGCCGCCCCGCTTCCCTGGAAACCCACCCCGGTCGAGCTGGTGCGGCCGTAGCCGGTGGTCATGGCGACAAACTTCATTAGATCAAGCGCAATATCTTCGTTGCGGCGCAAGCCGGACACGCCGCCGGGTGCTTCCTGCATGAACGCCTCCGTGGGAATGGTAGTCATCGAAAGTTAAGGATAGCAGAACGGTTTTCGTAAGCTGAGTTGGGGAATCGCGAACGGGCCAATAGGGCCACTCAATTCTTGACGGCGGCCAAAAATTACGACGCGCCTCGCTCCGGCCCGAACAGCGAAAGCAGGTGGCCATCCGGGTCCCGGAAATTTGCCGCCCACATCGGGCCGGCGACATTGTGGGGCTGCTCGAAGAATTCGACTCCCCGACCTTCCAGGGTCTCGCAGCAGGCGCGAACGTCGTTCACCGAAAACACGATTTCCGTCGCCCCGGCAGTGGGGGTTGCCGTTTTTCCCAGGGGCTCGCTCAACACCAGGCTCACCGCCCCGCTTTCGAGAAACGCAAATCCTGGAATCCTCTGCCGCAGCTTTAGTCCCAGCTTCTCCTGATAAAAGGCCAGCGCGCGGTCAAGCTCATGCACTCCCAGCATGATCATGCTCAGCGGCGGAAGCGTAAATGGTTTATCCGGCATTGGCATCGCGACTGGGGTCTCAATCGACCTGCAACCGCCACCTGCTCAATTATCGTCTGTTATCGAACAAATCCGCAATCATGTTTCTATTCCCACGTAGCAGACCCGCCCGACCAGATAATCACTCGGCTTTTTGCCCTCTTCCATCGACACCACCTCCACCGGATAGGCAGGGTTATGCGGACGCAACACCAGGTGCCGCCCCGCGATCTCGACATACTTCACGCAGCAGCTTCCTTCCTTGCTGATGGCATACATGTTCGCCTCGCCTTTGCGGTACGGCTTCAGGGAGTTGTAATGGCGGTCGATCAGCACCGTCGCGCCCGGCAGCAGCCGCGGATACATGCTCATGCTTTCCCGCCCGTCGGCCTTAATCATCACGAAACGCTCCCAATGATGCCGGTTTCCCATCATTTCCGGGCGCAGTTTGCGCAAGAAACTGCGCTTGAATTTCAGGATCTCTTTCACATTCATGCTCATTACCAGCGGCTCACTGGCCGCGACCTTGTCATCCACTAAAACTACGTCCTGAAATTCGTCTTTGCTGGGGGGAAGGATGCTGGCCCGCTTGTTGACCTCGCCGGGATCGAGCAGGTCGAGGACCGACAACCGCTGAACGTTCAGCACTTTGTCCATGCCTTCGATACTCAGGCCGCGCTTACGGTTCAAAAAATTAGAGATATGGGCCTGTTTGAACCCGGTCTGTTCCGCCAGTCGCAAGCCGGTCAGGTCCCCCTCTTCAATCCGCGACCATAAGGTTTTCCGCAAGTTGTCCTGCAAAACTTTGAACTTCATGCGCGGAGTATAGCATCGCTATAGCGGTGCGCTATTTACCATGGAAGTTCAACATCTGAAAGAATAGAACCCTTGCAGGGCGCGGCAGACAAGGCAATCGCAGGCCAGGGCGGCGTCAAGAATCCACAGATTTCTGGTTATTTCCACAGCAAAAATGCGCGCCAACATCTATAGCGCAACGCTATTGCAATAATTGCAACAACATCTGGCAGGCATTTCACCCTTGACTTGAGAATCCGCACAACGCTACGATCAAATTCTGCAACAATTTCATTTTCTCTCAGGGAAATTATGGCCAGCAGTCCACAATCCGGGAACGACGGGAGTGATTTCGTGGAATTTCGCCGCAAGGTGCGCTCCGCGGAGGTGCTCTCGGCCGCCATGGAGCGGCTTTTGCAGCAGCTTCACTTTACAGGCCGGGTAAGCGTGCAGGTGCAGAACGGACGCGTGCTCAAGTCTGGATACGAAGAAGGCTACTTTCGGCAGCCCCAGCCAGACCAGGCCTCATTGGGCCGGCAGGCGTCCGAAGAGTAGAAGTTGTTCATAACTAAATAACTTTCAGGCACTCCGTAAAACAAACGGGCCCTGCGACCGAGTTATCGGCGCGGGGCTTTTTTTTATTTGCGGCAATTCATAGCAATGGAGGTCATCATGGAAATCGAAGGCCGGGAAACAATTGTCTTGGAACTCAAATATTGCGAACGCTGCGGAGGTTTATGGCTACGCCGTTTTAACTCCGAACTGGTTTACTGCGGCGACTGCGCCACCGCCGTCACCGATATGGCTGTGCCACGACGACGCCCTACTCACGCGCGTCTCCCCGAGGGGCGCGGAAGCGGCCATGAACCGCGTCGATTATATCTGGTTCACGGCGAAGGGTGTCCGGCATGACCGCGGCCGTGATTGGCCTCATCAGCGCCACCGTCGCCATCCAGTCAAAACTGCCGACATCCGTGGCCATTCCTGAGCTGCGCCCACCGCCTGCATGC
>JAFAWN010000418.1 GCA_019241735.1 Terriglobales bacterium | reverse complement strand
GAGAGCATGGTTTGCGGATCACAGAAGGCAAGGGAATCGAAGTCTTCCGCCGGGTGCAAGCTCCCATAAGCTGGAAAGGAACACAGCCCACTTCCGACACCCTGAGATCAGTCATTGGAGTTGAATCCATCGATGCCCTATTTGGAGGGGGAGTTTTTGATGGGTCGACTACCGTGGTGGTCGGAGTTTCCGGAGTGGGAAAAACAGTACTGGGGACCCAGATTCTTCGCCAGGGAGCTCTGAAAGAGAAAACGAGAGGTTTGCTTATCTCCTTAGATGAGCACCCGGCGCAAATTGTCCGTAATGCTCAAACTCTCGGCCTGAATCTCCAAGAACAGGTTGATGACGGGACCATCAAGATCTTATTCGAAAATCCCCAGGAGCTGGACATAGATTCTCACTACGCCAGCATCATCAAGGAAGTCGAAGAGAACGATATACAGCGGATGGTGATAGATGGCATGACAAGTTACAGTAGCGCTATCGGAGACGTTAGCGTCTATCGGGATTTCTTTCACGCCATAGTTGCCTTTAGCAAGCGGCGTCTCATGACTAGCTTTTTCAACTATGAGAATCCCGAGTTCCTTGGCATATCCTCTTACATGCCAGACTTCCCGCTTAGCTCAATTGTCGACAACCTGGTTTTGTTAAGTCTGGTCGAGATCAATAATTCACTTCGTCGTTGCATATCGGTAGTCAAATCCCGGGGAAGTAACCATTCATTTGACACTCGTGAATTCGTAATTGGCCAGAATGGCATCTCTTTAGTGCCGTTGGAAGGGAGTTTGGCTCCCCATCTTCCGCTGCAGAGTTATTCGAGCCTGCTGAGCAGGGCGCCGACCAGGCTCACATTTACAAAGCGAACTAAGAGCGCAGCCACCGCACCAGGGACAGAATGACTTCGGGCGCGCCTGCCCCCCCGGAGGTGAAGGCTTCAACCAGAGCTGCCGCCCCAGAGGAAAGTCTCGAATTATCACCCGCTTTGCGCTCAGATTTGCTGGACTTCACTGCGTGGAGTGAGATTCTTACCACCTTTGGCCGCACCATAACCGTTGCTGTCGCCTTGACGGACTGCCAGGGAAATCTTCTAGGCGAGTGTCACAACCCTCAACCTGTCTGGAGCATGCTGCGGCATGCGGCCTCCAATTCCAGTTCCGCTTGCCCTTTCTGCGTGGTGCCCCCAGCCCCCTGTACCGCCGTGAATGAGGCGCTCGCAACGGGCAAGACGGTGATGATGCGGGATGGGGCGGGGCTCACCCATGTCGCCGTGCCTCTGATCCTGGAGAATAAACGGCTGGGCGCCATTATTGCAGGTCAGGTTTTCGACCGGTATCCCGATTCACTCATACTGCGCAGGGTCTCCCGCAGTACCGGAGCGCCGCCTCAGAAATTATGGGACGTCGCACGGAATCAGCGTCCAGTCAGCGGAACCATTCTTCAGGCGTCGGCTGACTTGCTTCTAGCGTTAGGACATGCGTTCCTGCAACAACGGTACGGCGCAATCCTTAAAACCAAACTTTCAGAAACAAACCGGCATTTCCGCATCCTGGTCGAAGGCGCCACCCAGCATGCCCTGTTCACAATGGATTCGAGCGGCCTGGTGACCAGTTGGAACAGCGGGGCCAGGCGCATGCTGGGTTACGATTTCACGATCGTAGGTCAAAGCTTTTCCCGCATCTTCACTCAGCACGATATTGACGCTTCTTTACCTGAAAAACACTTGAGTCATGCCCTGGAAACAGGAAAATCGGATCACGATGGATGGCTGACCAGAAATAATCACAATGAATTTTGGGCGCACATCAGCATTACGTCACTATTGCATCAGGAAACCAGCGGCGCAGACCTTGCCGTCATTATCCAGGATGCGACCGAGCAAAGAGCGCTTGCCGACGCCATGGAAGAGTCCCGGCGGGGACGCGCCCGGTTGCAGGATAAATTTCTCTCGCACGTCTCGCACGAACTGCGGACGCCCTTGACCGCGATATATTTTTTCACCACGAATCTATTGGATGGCTTGCTGGGTGATCTCACGCCGGAACAGCATGAGCATCTCTCGATGGCCCTGCCTAATGTTAGCCAGCTCAAACACATGGTCGGCGATCTACTCGATATTACCCGTGCCGACACTCACAAACTTTCAGTGGAGCCCCGGCGGGTGGATGCCAGCGAGCTAATGGTTGAAATAGTTAAAACCTGCCGCGGGATGGCGGCTACGAAAGGTGTAACCCTAGAATGCGAACTCGCCCCCTGCGCTGCATTCATCTGGGCGGACGCGTCTCGGGTGCGCCAGATTCTGACCAATCTTATTGATAATGCAATCAAGTTCACCGCGCCCAAGGGAATAGTTACGGTTGCGAGCCGCATATATCTCGAAGACAGTAATTTCCTGCTACTGTCGGTTTGCGACTCAGGATGTGGAATCTCCGCCGAAAACTGCAAGATCGTTTTTGACCGCCTGGCGCAAGTGAGAAGCGCCAATGAGGAAAGCCGTAGCGGCCTTGGTTTGGGTCTATTTATCGCACGTGAGCTGGTTTTGCTTCACGGTGGGAGTATCTGGGTGGAGAGTGTGCTGGAACAAGGCAGCACTTTCTTCTTCACGCTGCCACTGTTCTCAACGACAAAACTGTATGCGCCCATCCTGACGGATCAGAACATTGGGCCCGGTTTCGTTACTCTGATTGCCGTAGAACTGACAATGCAAAATGCCACGCAATTGGCTGTGGCTGACGCCCGCAGGATCCTGGAAAAGTGTATTCACGATGACAGAGACGTTCTACTACCTTCGATGAGCGAGGGTGGTCCAGTTCAGAGTTTCTTCATTGTCGCGTGTACAGATGCGGCCGGCTTCGCAATTATGGCTCAGAGAATCAGGCAGCAGATGCAAAAGCTGAGTGGGGCAAACAGCATACCCGTGATTTGCTCGCAAACGCTCAGTGTCAGATCTACCGGTACAAACGAAGAGCGGATACTGGAAATCGCATCACGAATTGAACAGGTAGTGGACGCTCATCTTTCGGGCAAAGCGCGATTAGTTGAGTGGAAAGGCAATCCTGATCGTTGAGCATGATCTTCTTATTGGCTTGCCAACCGATGCAGTCCGAAAGCTATTGGAGGAGGGACAAAAGGGGATGCCCGGAAGGTTTCGAATAATTGAAGGTCTGAGTTTTAGATTGGTGCGGAAGGGGGGATTTGAACCCCCACGCCTTTCGGCGCCACCCCCTCAAGATGGTGTGTCTGCCAATTCCACCACTTCCGCAGGTGTTATTCAGGAAAAAAAATACGCCTAGACTACCACCAAAATATCTTAGCATGCGGCCTCGTGCATAGCTTCCGCCCTCGCATAGCACGCGATGATATGATGCTGCCCGTGAACTTCGACCTCAAACGTAAATAAAAAATCCAATGGCCAACGTAAATCGCGAAAGCACTCGCCTGAAAGGCTCCGCTCCAGCGACCGGGTACGCCGGCGCGCTGGCGGTTCTGACCACGCTGTTTTTTATGTGGGGGTCGCTTACATCCCTAAACGATGTGCTGATTCCATACGTGCAGCATGTGTTCAAGATCAAACTTGCAGCCAGCATGCTGATTCAAACCGCATTTTTTTCCGCATACTTCATTTTCTCGATTCCGTCGGCCAAAATTATTGATTGGATAGGATACAAAAAGGCAATCGTTGTGGGTCTGCTTACCATGGTGGTAGCCTGCCTGGCTTTCTATCCAGCGGCGAAAATTCCCTCGTTTCCGTTCTTTCTTGCTGCGCTGATAATTCTCGCGACCGGAATCACCATCCTGCAGGTGGCTGCGAACCCCTACGTCGCGGTGTTGGGCAGGCCGGAAACTGCTTCCAGCCGTTTGAATCTATCGCAAGCCTTCAATTCCTTCGGCACCGCAATCTTCCCGTGGATCGGTGCGCCGCTGATTCTGGGGAGCGTAGCCACGGCAGCGACCCGCACTGCCTCTCAAGAGGGCGAAGCGGTGATCAAGTTGTACGTATATTTCTTTGCGGTTGCGTTGTTGCTGCTGGCGGTGGCTATCAGTCTTTTCAAATTGCCGCAGATGAAATCAGCGGAGCACCACCTCGGAGAAAAGGTCCACGATTCTTTGTGGAATCATCACAACCTGATTTTCGGCGCTATTGGAATCTTTGTTTACGTAGGCGGGGAAGTCGCCATTGGCAGCTCCATCGCTAACTACCTGGCTCTCGATAACATCGGAGGATTTGTTTCGCCGGCAAGTGTCGCCGATCCTGCCATGCGATATCGGGCTGCGTTGGGAGCAGCCGCCAGATTCATCTCGGTCTACTGGCTCGGTGCCATGATCGGAAGGTTCATCGGCTCGGCTCTGCTGCAAAAGATCAGGACCGGAACGCTATTGGCATTCGCCGCTATCATGGCTGCTCTGTTGGTTATCGTTTCCGTATTAACCAGCGGGCACGTTGCCATGTGGTCGATTCTTGCCATCGGTTTGTTTAACTCCATCATGTTCCCCTGCATCTTTACCTTGGGGATTGCGGAACTGGGCCCGCTAACCGGAGACGCCTCCGGCATCATGAATATGGCGATCGTGGGTGGCGCGATAATTCCGTGGATCGTTGGGCAGGCCGCCGACTGGATCAATCATCGGTATTATCCAGCGATGACGCAGGGTGAAACCAGCTGGGGGCAGGGGATTCACTACGCCCTGATCGCCGCCGCTTTTTGTTATCTCTATATTCTTTTCTATGCGGTGAGCGGATCGAAACCGAATAGCGAGCGGCACGCGACGGCCTGAAATATCCGAATCAACAGTTTTCGGATCAATAATTAACAATCGCTGCGAACGATTTCGGGTCCAGGCTGGCGCCGCCGACAAGCGCTCCGTCGATCTCGGGTTGTGACATCAGGCTGTGAGCGTTGTCCGGTTTCACCGAACCCCCATAAAGGATCCGCATGGCGCTGGCCAGTTCCTGGGCAAAAGATTTGCCAGCTTCACTACGGATGATGCTATGCGCCTCGGCCGCAAGTTGCGGGGTGGCGGTCTTGCCGGTCCCAATCGCCCAAACCGGTTCGTAGGCCACAACCAACTTCTCCGCCATCGTCACTGGAATTGAGTGAAAGGCTCCGCGACATTGCCGGCGCAGGACATCTTCAGTCAGGTTGGCCTCGCGTTCTTCCAGTACTTCGCCAACACAGACGATTGGCGTCAGGCCGGCTGCGAGCGCAGTTTTCAATTTCCGGTTCACGATATCGTCAGTTTCCGCAAAGTAGCGGCGCCGCTCAGAGTGGCCAATGATTACATGAGTACATTCACAAGCCACCAGCATTCCAGCAGAAATTTCGCCGGTAAAAGCTCCTTCAGCGTCCCAGTGCAAATTTTGCGCGCCGATCGAAACCGCTGAACCCGCCGCGGATTCTACCGCCGCATTCAAACACACGAAAGGCACGCAGACTGCGATATCGTCGCGTTTGTGACCGGCAACCAAGGGCAGCAGGTCACGAAAATAGGTCCGCGCTTCGGCTGGAGTCTTGTACATTTTCCAGTTCGCTGCCATTAATTTTTTGCGAAACATGAGATTTCCAATCAGCAGGCGCAGGAGACGATTCAGCGCTTGTCAGTGAGCGCCTCAACCCCGGGAAGTTTTTTGCCTTCAAGAAATTCCAGCGATGCGCCGCCACCGGTAGACACGTGGGTTATTTTGTCAATCACACCGGCTGCGCGTACCGCTGCAACCGAATCGCCGCCGCCGACGATTGAAGTTGCACCCGCATTTTCAGCGACGGCCTCCGCGATCTTTACCGTCCCTTTAGCAAAGGCGGGCAATTCGAATACGCCCATGGGGCCGTTCCAGACGATGGTCGCTGCCCGGGAAATTTCCTCGGAAAACAGCTCAATCGTTCGCGGGCCGATGTCCAGGGCCATCATATTTTGCGGGATGTGCCCGCTGTCAACGAAACGAGTGGGAACGTTGTTTTCCATCTTCTCAGCAACGACGTGATCAATGGGCAACATCAACTTAACCTGATGCGAGGCAGCTTCCGCGATCAGTTTTCTCGCCAGATCAACTTTGTCTTCTTCCACTCGTGACCGGCCGACGGGTTCACCCTGCGCTTTCAAAAATGTATAAGCCATGGCGCCGCCAATAATGAGGCTGTCGATTTTGTCGAGGAGATTACGTATGACGCCGATTTTGTCGCTGACCTTGGCGCCGCCAATAATGGCGATGAAGGGCGTATCGGGGTTCTGGAGCGCTTTGGTGAGATATTCCAGCTCTCGTTGCATCAGTAGACCGGCCACCGATTTCTTTACGAAGCCGGTGATGCCGACGGTGGAAGCATGCGCGCGGTGTGCCGCTCCGAATGCGTCGTCCACGTAATAATCTGCGAGGCCTGCCAGTTGCTTCGAGAAGGTAGCGTCGTTTGCCTCCTCCTCAGCATGAAACCGGAGATTTTCCAGCAGTAGGCTTTGGCCTTTCTCCAGTTTGGCGGCCATTTCCTCCGCTTCGACGCCCACGCAATCAGGACAGAAACCGACATTCTCGCCGCGAGCCAGCTCCCGATCCAGCAGCATCCGCAGACGCTCTGCTACTGGCTTGAGACTCATCGCCGGATCAGGCTTGCCTTTAGGCCGCCCCAAGTGCGACGCGAGGATCAGCCGCGCACCGTGGCGTAGCGCGTACTCGATGGTGGGAAGAGTTTCGCGGATGCGGGTGTCATCCATTACGCGCCCGCGTTCGAGCGGAACATTGAAATCCACGCGCATGAAAACCCGGCGGTCATTGATCTCCAGATCTCGAATGGAAAGCTTTGACATAAATTCGTTGTCACCGCCGGAACTTTACTGCTCGGCACGGCCTAAAATTCAATTTTTATAAACCTTTGCTGCCGATGTAATTAATTAAGTCGCGGACCCGACTGGAATATCCCCACTCATTGTCATACCAGGAGATGACTTTTACACAGTTGCCGGCGACCACGCGGGTCATGGGGGCGTCGACGATAGATGACCGCCCATCACCTTTGAAATCGGAAGAAACCAGCTCGTTCTCTTCGTAGCCGAGATACCCCTTCAGCGGTCCGTTTTCAGAGGCCTGCTTCAGCGCAGTGTTGACCTCCTCCACGCTGGTTTTCTTTTCGACGAACGCCACCAGGTCAACGACCGAAACATTAGGCGTGGGCACGCGCATCGCAAATCCGTCGAGTTTCCCCTTCAAGTCAGGAATTACCAGGTTGATGGCCTTGGCAGCGCCGGTGGAGGTGGGAATCATATTCACCGCGGCAGCGCGTGCCCGTCGAAGATCTTTGTGAGGAAAATCAAGTATCACCTGGTCATTGGTATAGGAATGGATGGTGGTCATAGTGCCGGAGACTATCTTGAACTGGTCATGCACCACCTTCGCAATCGGCGCCAGGCAGTTAGTAGTGCAGGAGGCATTGGAAATGATGTGGTGCCGACCTGGGTCGTACATTTCATGGTTCACGCCCAGCACCAGGGTGATGTCTTCGCCCTTGGCGGGGGCCGAAATAATAACCTTCTTCACCGGCCCACGCATGTGCTTTTTCGCATCGGCGGCGTCCGTGAACCGTCCCGTAGACTCAACCACGATCTGCGCACCCACAGCTTCCCACGGTAACTTTGCCGGGTCCTTTTCGGCGAAGACTTTAATGGTCTTGTTGTCGATCGTGACGGAATCCGGGCCTGCTGAAATCTTGTTAGCCAAATTTCCCAGGATTGAGTCGTACTTCAGAAGGTGGGCCAGGGTTTTCGGATCGGTAAGATCGTTGACGGCGACGAATTCGATATTCGGATCATGAAGCGACGCCCGCAATACATTTCGCCCAATCCGGCCGAACCCGTTAATCCCTACCTTGACCGCCATGTTGCCTCCAATGAAAGGAGATTACATTTGTGAAGAAAGTCTGACTCGGTACCGAGTGCTGAGGAGAGAAAATCTTAACAGGCGAAGGGACACGCGGCAAATGTTTCATCGGCGGCTCCACTAGCCTGCGATTTCCTTTCAGAAGGTGGAGAGGCTAACGTACCTTCGGCCTCGAATACTTGGCGGGATTGGTATGGACATAGGGGCCATAAACGTCTATGGAATCCCAAGCTGTCTGACTTGGTACTGGCCTTTGGCCAAACATTGCTCCCACGCTAGTTGCTGTGTTACAAGCCAGACATGCGCAAATGGATGAAAGAGCGCTTACAGCGGCGCAAAAAGACAACCGAAGAAAATAAGGATAAGCCGGCCGCGGCGCCTTTACAACCAGCTTACTTCGACGAGAAATCTCCGGCAGTCGATACACGGGCGGAAGCGGTTCCGGCTCTGAGGGAACAAACGCACGCCGAGCGTGCCACCTTAGAAGAACCGCACAGTACGACTACTGATTCAGAGCCGCAGGCGGCTAACAACAGATCACTAATCGCAGCCCGAAGCTCAAGCGCGGCTACTAATCCTGAGCGACCGCGGCGGCGGCGCAGTCGCGGCGGGCGAGGGCGAACACGGCGCTCGCAAGCCCCACCGGTGGCTCAAGGTGGCGACAACGCGCCACAAATGGGGCCATCCATCGCAACGCCTCCAGCGTCGGCGCTTTTCAACGCCGGGTCAACCGCGCAGGGAACGCCTAAGGGTATTGTGGCCTTGGCGATAGGTCTGCCGGGATCAGGGAAGAGTTCGTGGTTTAAACGGCACCACATCACTCCATTATCCAGTGATTTGTTGCGGGCGCTGCTTTTTGATGATCCGACCGAGCAGCGCTTTCAGGACCTGATCTTTTCTAACCTGCGTTCCATGCTGAAAGCCCGCCTGATCGCGCGACGGCCGCTGAATTATGTGGATGCCACCAACCTCACGCCGCATGAGCGCCAGGGATGGATCAAACTGGCGAAAGACTATGGATATGACGTTCAGGCCGTCTTCTTTGATGTACCCCTGGAGGTCTGCCTGGAGCGCAATCAGCGCCGCGAGCG
>JAFAWN010000063.1 GCA_019241735.1 Terriglobales bacterium | reverse complement strand
CGCACCTCAGCCGGAAGAGAACAAGGCAACCGCCGAATTCAACCGTTTGGTAGACGAGTATTTTGATTTTTATTTCCGCATTAATCCCAGCCAGGCAACCGCCGCAGGTTTCCACCAATACGATGATCAACTCGAGGAGTCCTCGGCATCGGCGGTAAAGGAACAAATCGCGGGCCTGTTGAGTTTCCGGGACAGATTTCTGCAATTGCCGGCTGATTCCCTGCCGCAGGAATCCGCCGCGGACCTCAGCCTGCTGGAGAATTCCATCCAGGCGCAATTGCTGGATCTGCAAGACATTCAGACTTGGAGGAGAGATCCGGACATTTACAGTTCCGGACTTACCTCCAGCATTTTTCTGATTATGAAGCGTAACTTCGCGCCGCCTGAAGAGCGGCTCAAGTCGGTAATTGCGCGCGAGCGGAAAGCTTCAAAGTTTCTTGTCGACGGCGGCAATAATCTGCGCAATCCTCCAAAAGTTTTCACCGAGGTTGCATTGCAGCAGCTACCGGGAGTCATTGATTTTTTTCAGCACGATGTTCCCAAGGCTTTTGCAGAGGTGAAAGACCCTGCATTATTGGCGGAGTTCAAAGCCAGCAATCAGGGAGCAATCACGGCGCTGCAAAAATATCAGGCGTTTGTGAAAAATAAAGTGCTGCCCACCTCGCACGGCGATTTTCGCATTGGCGCGGAAAACTACCGTAAGAAGCTTTTGTATGAGGAGATGGTGGATATCCCACTGGATCGTCTGCTGGAAATTGGATATGCAGACCTGCGCCGGAACCAGGAAAAACTGAGAGAGGTCGCAGCACAAATCGATCCGAAGCATTCGCCAGAAGAGGTGATCACCGAGCTACAAAAAGATCATCCCGCCCCCGACCAGCTGCTGCAATCGTTCCGTGACGTTCTGGGCAGCCTGCATGACTTCATTGAGCAAAAGAAGATCATCACCATCCCCTCTACTATCGTTCCCGAGGTGGAGGAGACGCCGCCCTTCATGACGGCGCTCAGCACCGCTTCGATGGATACTCCGGGAGCATACGAAACCAGGGCGACAGAAGCGTTATTTAATGTGACCCTGCCCGAGCACGATTGGAAACCTGAACACGTGCGCGAATGGATGGAGAGTTTCAACCGTGGCATGATTGTCAGTACTGCCACCCATGAAGTTTATCCCGGACACTATGTGCAGTTTCTTTGGGTCAAACAGGCCCCCTCGAAGGTGCGGAAACTTTTGAGTTGCGGCAGCAATGCAGAAGGCTGGGCACATTACACTGAACAAATGATGCTGGATGAAGGTTACGGCAATGGCGATCCCAAACTACGCCTGGGACAGATTGAGGATGCTTTACTGCGCGATGCGCGCTTTATTGCCGGGATTGAAATGCATACCGGTAAGATGACACTGGCGCAGGCAAAGCAATTTTTCATCACCGAGGGTCACCAGTTGCCGGCAGTGGCCACTCCTGAAGCGACGCGCGGAACGTCCGACCCAACCTATCTGGTTTACACTCTGGGCAAGCTGCAGATTTTGAAACTTCGCGAAGATTATCGCAAAGCTCAAGGGGACAAGTTTTCCCTGCAGGAATTTCACGACCGCCTCATGCAGCAAGGGGCGGTGCCACTGAAAATTATCCGAAGGACGATGCTCGGGGACGATAGTCCGACTTTGTAACACTTTCACGCGCCCCATCGTTTTACACTGTAGATCACATGAGAGTTCGCAAAGCAGTTTTTCCGGCGGCAGGACTGGGGACACGATTCCTGCCCGCAACCAAAGCGCAGCCCAAGGAAATGCTTCCCCTGGTGGATAAGCCGATTATCCAGTACGGGGTGGAAGAGGCGCTGGCAGCGGGTTGCGATCAGATCATCATCGTCACTGGCCGCGGCAAACAGGCAATAGAAGATCATTTCGACGTAAGTTATGAACTGGAGCGGATGCTGGAGGAGCGCGGCAAGACTGACCTGCTTCAGATCGTGCGCCAGATTTCCGACATGATTCACGTTGCTTACGTTCGGCAAAAAGAAGCGTTGGGCCTGGGCCACGCAGTGTTGACGGCGCGGGAACTGATCGGCAACGAACCGTTCGCGGTATTGCTGGCCGACGATGTGATCGATGCGGAGCCCTCCTGCCTGAAGCAGATGATTGACGCGTTCGAGACAGTCCAGTGTTCGATGGTGGCGACGCAAATCGTAGAGGGCCAAGCGATTTCCGCCTACGGGGTGCTGAAGGTGAAGGCGGCGGATGGGCGATTCGGTGGCAAACTTTTCGAGATCACCGACCTGGTGGAAAAGCCCAAGATGAAAGATGCTCCCTCGAATCTGGCTGTCATTGGCCGGTATATTCTTACGCCCGGAGTGTTCGACGTTCTATCAGAAATTCAAGCTGGTGCCGGCGGCGAACTGCAGCTGACGGATGGACTTCGTGTATTGCTGAAAAAAGAAAAAATGTATGGCTATGTATTTGATGGTAAGCGCCACGATACTGGGGACAAGCTCGGGTTTCTGAAGGCCACGGTCGAGTTCGCGTTGAAGCGGTCAGATCTCGGCGGGCCGTTACGTGAATACTTACAGACGCTGAATCTGCACAAAGAAAGCCCGTCAAAATGACCGTCCCGCCCAGCTAAAGCCTGAACGGGCAGCCCAGGGAACTTAGCCCTGACAGATTTTCCGAATTTCAGACGGTCGCCGTCTTCTGCTTAAGTTTCTTTGATTTTTCTTCCACGCCGGCGGCCAGTTTCTCCTTGTGCGCGACCAGCTGTTTAGCCACGACTGAGTCGGACACAGCCAGGATCTGCGCGGCTAGAATTCCAGCATTGGTTGCGCCCGGCTTCCCAATCGCCACGGTTGCGACCGGAATGCCGGCGGGCATTTGGACAGTTGCAAGCAGCGAGTCCATCCCATTCAGCGATGTGGACGGGATCGGCACCCCAATCACCGGTAACGTGGTATGTGCAGCGATCACTCCTGCCAGATGCGCGGCCCCGCCTGCTCCGGCGATTATTACCCGAACTCCACGATCAGCAGCTTTGCGGGCATAGTCCGCGGTCCGATCGGGCGAACGATGCGCAGACGTGACGTCAATTTCGTATTCGATACCAAAATCAGCGAGTGCCTGACCGCAAGCCTGCATAATTTCCAGGTCAGAATCACTGCCCATCACAATTGAAACTAATGGCTTTGTCATCTCTCCCCCATACGTAGTTCGATCCATTCAGTTATTTTTCAGCTCCCTCGACGCAATATCTTTCCGGTAATATGCCCCTTCAAACTTGATTCTTGAAACTGCCTCGTAGGCACGTCGCACCGCTTCCGACAATTCCGGGGCGCGCGCCGTCACTCCAAGAACGCGCCCTCCGGAAGTATAGTAGACGCCATCGCGCATCGACGTGCCGGCGTGAAACACCTTCACTCCCGGCAGCCGCTCTGCCTCTTCGATGCCAGATATCTGCTTTCCGGTTTCGTAGCTCTCTGGATATCCCTTGGATGCCATTACGACGCAGGCCGAGGACTCTTCAGACCAACGAAATGCCCCCTCGCTGATCCTGCCGTCGATTACAGCTTCCATAGCTTCCACTAAATCGCTCTCAAGGCGCATGAGGATCGGCTGTGTTTCCGGATCACCAAAGCGGCAATTGAATTCGAGGACCATGGGTCCGCGGGCGGTCATCATCAACCCGCAATAAAGGACGCCTTTGTATTCGGATCCCTCGGCTTTCATCGCGGTCACTACGGGCTGGGCGATGTGTTGCACCAGCCAGCTGCACATTTCCTCATCGAGCAGGCCGGGGGAAGAATAAGCCCCCATACCGCCCGTGTTGGGGCCGGTATCGCCATCGCCTATGCGTTTGTGGTCCTGGGCTGCGATCAGGGGCGCTACCCTTTCCCCGTCGCTGAAAACCAGAAAAGAGATTTCGTCCCCGCTCAAGCATTCTTCGATGACAACCTGGGAGCCGGCCTCCCCCAGCATCCGACCAGTTAGCATGTCGCCGGCAGCGGTTGCTGCCTCGTCCCTGGTTTCGCAGATCACAACGCCTTTGCCGGCGGCGAGCCCGTCGGCCTTCACCACTACCGGGGCATGGAAATGCTCCAGCGCCTCATAAATTTCATCCATCGAAGCACAAATCACATACTGGGGCGTAGGAATGCGATGCCGCTGCATGAACTCCTTGGCGAAACCCTTGCTGCATTCCAGCTGTGCCGCTGCTGCCGTCGGGCCAAAAATGCGAAACCCCCGCCGCTGGAACTCATCGACCACGCCGAGCTGAAGCGGGACTTCCGGCCCTACCACGGTCAGGTCCGGATGAATCTTATGAGCCAGCGCCAACAGCGAGGCTACGTCTCTGGAATCGGAGGGCAAACATTCCGCTTCCGCCGAAATCCCTCCGTTGCCGGGTGAACAATATAGTTGAGAGACTTGCGGAGACTGGCGAAGCTTCCATACCAGCGCATGCTCGCGCCCGCCGCTTCCTATTACCAGAACTTTCATATTCTATGGATGGTCCGGAAGATTGATCGGGACACACATTATACTTGCGCTGATGCCACGAAAACTCCATCGTGCGCGCCGATTCAGGTCGACATTCGTTTTCGCCATTTATCCATGACCGAAGATTCTAAGTCTTCAATCCGCAGAGTCGGGAATGCTACGCCCACCGCTAACGCGGTTGTTATTACCCACGAGGATGTGGATCGCGCCCACGATCGCGCGCGGGTATCGGTGGCGCGCGGGCAGCGCGGGTTCACATCGAAGGCGCGGCTTTTGTGGCTGCTGATCGGTCCCGGTGTTCTGGTTATGCTGGGCGAAAATGATGGCCCCAGCATGCTTTCGTATGCGGCTACGGGCGCGACGTTTGGTATTGGATTCTTTATCCCTTTTGTGGTCTTGACGTTTTGTATGGCGATTGTTGTGCAGGAGATGACAGTGCGGCTCGGCGCCTCCACTCATCGCGGTCACGCCGAGTTAATTTTTGACCGCTTCGGGCCATTCTGGGGATGGTTTTCCATGATCGATCTTGGAATTGGAAACTTCCTGACCCTGATCACTGAATTTATCGCCATTCGCGCCGGTCTGGGATTTTTCGGGGTACCACCGTGGGCCGCAGTTCTCGTAGCGCTCGTGGTTCTGTACTCCGCATTGATGAGCCACCGATATTGGACCTGGGAGCGGATCACTTTGGCCGCAGCTGCCTTGAACTTGATATTTATCCCCGTAGCAATTCTCGCGCATCCCAACTGGCACGCCGTAGGCTCGTCGTTAATTAACTGGAAGCCGCTGCCGGGATTCAATAAAGATACTTTGCTGATTGTGCTCGCTGATATTGGGGCCACCGTCACTCCGTGGATGCTGTTTTTCCAACAGAGCGCCACCGTGGATAAGGGAATGACGACGAAAGATATACGTTTTGGCAGGATAGACACAGTCATTGGCGCCGCCTTGGCCACGGCGGCCGCTGTAGCGACTATCCTCGCCACCGCGCCGCTTTTTGCCCACCAGATGAGCGCCGGCAATTTCCAGGCAGCAGAGTTCGCGCAGGCGCTTCAACCGCTTATTGGCAGGGTCGGGGCTTCGTTGTTTGCGCTTGGAATCGTGGAGGCGGGAATCGTCGCCTCGATCACCATCGCCACTTCGTCCGCCTACGCATTCGGCGAGGTGACTCACAAGCCGCATAGCTTGAATCTGCCATTAGGCGAGGGCAAGCCGTTTTATTCGGTGTTGTCGTTGTGCGCCCTGGCGGCCGGTGCAATTGTCCTGATTCCAGGGCTGCCGCTCGTATATGTAGTTCTGATCGTCAATGTGGTTGCGGTACTCGCGATGCCCCCGGCGCTCGTGTTCTTATACATGCTGGTCAACGATCGTGAAATCATGGGAGAGCGCGTAAGCCCGCCGTGGGCCAATGTTCTCGCCATGGCGGTAGTTGTTATCCTCACTGCCGCGGGAGTGTTATTCGGTACCAGCATAATCGCACCAAATATCTTCGCGTGGATGGGTGGAAAGTAGCTCGACTCATGGTCAAAGAGACAAACCCGGTGAGCACGGAACACGATTGGGTGCTCGCTTCTCTCGAGCATGACCAGCTTTCTCAAGCCAAAAAGCAACACATCCCGCGCCGGCGACTGACGGGTGCAGCATTGTTTATAGTCTGGGCGCTGCGCGCCTATTTGGTATTCATGATCGTGGTCGTCATCTACCAGATTGCAACT
>JAFAWN010000423.1 GCA_019241735.1 Terriglobales bacterium | reverse complement strand
ACTGATTAAGAGTCAGTTGCTCTGCCAATTGAGCTACGCGCCCGAAGGGTTACAGATTACCACGATCTGCATGAGCCGTAGATTGTGTCCGGGCGCGAAATCTGACGCCAAATAGTCGGGCCGATATCGCCACGGCGTGGGCAATGCATCTATGGCCCATGGCGAACCAAGTTCCTACCTATAACTTCGACGGACTGGGCTTTTGCGCGACGTGAATCCGTGATATAAGGGCGGATAAGCCGGAGAACCCGCGCAGCTTAGAAGTAGAGACGGGTTGGGCGCGCCAAACGGGCGACAACGAGGAGGTCTTGTGTCGGAGGAAGCACGGACAGGGAAGCGGTTCCCTTTGGAATTGCCGATCAAGATCCATGGCGCGGACCAGGGCGGAGAACACAACGCTACCACAGCGAATCTGAGCGCAGCCGGCGTCTACATTCGCGCTGCCGATGCGACGCTTGAAGTCGGATCCACGGTGGAATTCGAGATTGCACTTCCGCCTGAGGTGACTGGGGCCAACAAAAACGTAATCGTTCACTGCCAGGGGCGGGTGGTGCGTACGGATGAGCCCGGCGGAAAAAAGTCGAACGAACCCAGGGGCGTCGCATGCGTCATTGACTCCTATGAAATGGTTCGACAGCCGTAAGACGTCAATGCAGGGAATGCTCGTCAGTTGTAAACAGGAGCTGACGCAATGTTGAAACTGATTCTGGCCGACAATCAAGCGATCTTCCGCGCGGGAATTGCCAAAGTCCTGGCGGTTGAAGATGAAATGCGCATTGTGGCGCAGGCGCAAACTCAGGAGCAGATGTTCATGGCTCTGGACAAGTTTCGCGCCGCGGTGCTGATTGTTGCGGGCGGGTTCCACTCTGATTTCAACGGAATCTTGCAGGCCGCAATCAAGGCCAAGACCCGGGTGGTGGTGCTGGCTGACACTGGGGAAAGCGCGCAACGCTACATGGGAGCGGGCGCGCACGGCGTCGTCTATCGCAACGTGACCAGCGCGGCGCTGGTGGATTGCGTCCGAAAAGTGTCCCGGGGGGAGAACTGGGTGCAGGACATAGCCGTCCCCAGCGAATTGACCGAAAACGATATGGTGGGATTGCGGGTGCGCGACCGGCTGACAGCAAAAGAATTGCGGATCGTGGCGCTGATCGTGCAGGGTTATAAGAATAAGGAAATCGCGACCCAGCTGGGGACGACGGAGCAGGTGATCAAGAATTATCTGCGCAACGTGTATGACAAGATTGGCGTTTCAGACCGGCTGGAATTGGCGCTTTTTACCATTCACCACCGGATACTGAACGAAGCCGCGGCCGCCACGGCGGCAGCCGCCCCGCAACCCGCGCACGGGCAAGGCGTGGCCTCGTAAAGGCTCTCAGCGCGAAGGCACCGCCGGTTTACATCGGATAGCAGTTCAGGAAGAGTCCTGGGAAGTCCACCCATGCTAGCCGATTTTCTCTCCTACCGATTTCGCCTGGGTAAACAGATATAAATAGTCCGGGCCGCCGGACTTGGAATCCGTTCCGGACATGTTAAATCCGCCAAAGGGATGCGCCCCTACCATCGCCCCGGTGCATTTCCGGTTGATGTACAAATTGCCCACGTGGAATTCGCGCTTCGCGCGGTCGATCTTTTCACGCGACGAAGTATAAACAGCGCCGGTCAATCCAAACTCGGTATCATTTGCGATCTCTAAAGCATGATCGTAGTTTTTGGATTTGATGACGGCAAGGACGGGCCCGAAAATTTCTTCCTGCTCCAGCTTGGATTTCGGCTGAATGTCGGCAATCACGGTCGGCTGCACAAAGTATCCTTCGCCAGCTTCCTTTGCGCGGCTACCGCCGGTAATCAACCGCCCTTCCTTCTTCCCGTGCTCGATATATTCCAGAATTGTTTTCATCGATCCTTCGTTAATCACTGCGCCCATGTTGGCGTTTTCGGCAGGATCTCCCACCTTGATTTTTTCCACCCGAGTTTTGAGCTTTTCGAGGAACTTGTCGTAGATCCGCTCATCGACAATCGCGCGAGAGCAGGCAGAGCATTTCTGGCCCTGGAATCCAAAGGCTGATTGCGCCACCCCCTCGACTGCGTCCTCGAGATTCGCATCCGCATCGACGATAATCGCGTCTTTACCGCCCATTTCTAAAATTGATCGCTTGATCCAGACTTGGCCCCGGGCTTGTTCAGCCGCCTGACGGTTGATGCCAAGGCCAACTTCTCTCGAGCCCGTAAAGGCAATGAAGCGCGTCTTGGGGTGGGCCACAATAGCGTTGCCAAATGTCGAGCCGGAACCGGGGCAAAAATTCACCACGCCACCCGGCAGCCCCGCCTCTTCCAGCAACTCGACGAATTTCGCTGCAATGGTAGGTGAGTCGCTCGAGGGCTTAAGCACTACGGTGTTGCCCGACACGATGGATGCCAGGGTCATACCGGCCATGATGGCGGCAGGGAAATTCCACGGAGGGATAACCGCACCCACGCCCAGTGGGACGTACATCAGCGTGTCCCGTTCTCCGGGGAGCTGAACCGGGGTTTCAGCTTTCGAAAGCCGTAGCGCCTCCCGGCCGTAGAATTCGCAGAAGTCTATGGTCTCGGCGATATCGCCCTCAGCTTCCGCCCAATTCTTGCTGACTTCAAAAATCAGCCAGGCGCAGAATTCCCACTTGCGTTCGCGCAACAAATCTCCGACGCGAAACAAAATGCCGGCACGTTCCTCCACTGAAGTCTGGCTCCAGGTTTTGAACGCCGCAAGAGCAGCCTGCATGGCCGGTTCAACGTGCTCCGGGCCGGCCTTCTGGTGTATCCCGACAACCTGCGAAGGCCTGGCTGGATTAACCGAATTGATCTTATCGCGGGTCTTTATTCGTTTTCCCCCGATGATCAAATCGTATTCGCGTCCCAATTGCCCTTGAACTTTCTGGATGGCGGCGCGCATGCCTTGAGCATTCTTTTCCTTCGTGAAGTCAGTGAATGGCTCATTGGTGAACGGCGTGTCGCGAAGGCGAATCTGCGGGCTGGGAGGGGCTTCCAGTGTTGCCATAAATACACCTCAGCAGCATTGCTGCTCTAAGCTGGTTGCAGCCATAAATTGTATAACAGGAATGAGATGCTTAGCCGTTCAGCGAGGCAGCGCCGGCTCGTCGATTTTTTGTTCTCTTTCCCGCCCCGCTCCCGTCGAAGAAAGCGGCTGCAGCTGCGCGGTGAAGTGGCGTAAGAACGGAGCCTCGTAAATAAGTTCGAGCCCCTGAATTCGCCTGCGATGTTTCCAGACTTCGACGATTACCTCGACCAGGTAGTCAACATGGCTCTGGGTGTAAACGCGGCGGGGGATGGCCAGGCGCACCAGGTCCATTTTTGCAGCAGCGCCGAACATCAGGGTGCCGATTTCGACTGAACGGATGCCTCCCTCAAGGTAAAGTTCCGCAGCCAACGCTACCCCAGGGAACCTATCCGCCGGAATATGGGGAAGGAAGGCACGAGCGTCGATATAAATAGCATGGCCACCCGGAGGTTGGACAATGGGCACGCCTTCGGCTGCGATGTGGTCGCCGAGGTAGGCGGTGGACGCGATACGATAGCGCAGGTAATCTTCCTCTAAAGCCTCCTGCAATCCGACCGCGATAGCTTCAAGATCGCGTCCGGCAAGGCCTCCGTAGGTCGGATACCCCTCGGTCAGGATCAGTAAATTCGTCTCCTGCTGTGCGAGTATTTCATCGTTGGTGCACAAGAACCCGCCAATATTCGCCATCCCGTCTTTTTTCGCGGACATAGTGCAGCCATCGCCGTAGCGGAACATTTCCTGGGCGATTTGTTTCGGGCTGTTCGCTTCAAATTCCTTTTCCCGGGTTTTAATGAAATAAGCGTTCTCCGCAAAACGGCAGGCGTCGAAATAAAGCGGGATGCGATTGGCGCGGCACACTGCGCTCACTTGCCTGATGTTTTCCATTGAGACCGGCTGACCACCTCCGGAATTGTTGGTAACCGTGAGCATCACGAGGGGAATTCGTTCGCGGCCAACCCGCAAAATCAGCTGCTCCAGCGCCGCGACATCCATATTGCCTTTAAACGGATGCAGCAGACTGGGCTGTTTCCCTTCCGGAATCATCAGATCAACAGCTTCTGCGCCGACGAACTCTACATTCGCCCGGGTGGTGTCGAAATGGGTGTTATTCGGGACCACGTACCCCTTTTTGCACATCACGCTGAATAGAATGCGCTCCGCGGCCCGGCCCTGGTGGGTCGGAATGACGTGCCGGTAGCCGAAGATATCCTGCACAGATTGCCGGAAGCGATCGAAACTCTTGCTGCCGGCGTAACTCTCATCGCCTTCCATAATCGCTGCCCACTGGTGGGTGGACATCGCGCCGGTGCCGGAATCCGTCAGCAGATCGATCAGGACGTCAGCAGCCGGGAGTAAAAATAAATTGTAGTGTGCGGCCCGAAGCAGGTTCTCGCGTTCCTGACGAGTGGTCCAGCGGATGGGTTCGACACTCTTGATGCGGAACGGTTCGATGATGGTCTTCGTCATAGCAGCTGACTACTTAAGGACCTGAACTGAATCTTCACGCTCCGAGGGCCGATAGGCTACGGCCGCGGTGCGCTCCAGTTTATCCCAGGCGAAGCGCTGTCCTTCAAAGGCGCGCTTTACGGTTTTCAACAATACCACCGAAAATAACTGCCGATACGCGAACCGCTGCAGCCATACCTGGCTCAGCAGCCATGGATCTTCGCGAGAGTCTGGCTGGCGGCGTTCAAGCGCGAACGCAATCGCCGAGGTAATGAAATCAATCACCAGAAACGCGGCAAAAAATACGACCAGGCGCACAAAACTGGCGGGATCGGTGGATTCCGGGTGGAACCATTTCTGCACGAAGTACCACAGCGCACCCACTGCGAACATTATGTCGATGAGAGGTGAGACCAGTGGCAGCAAAATCTGAAAAATAAAAATGTTAGGCAGAGCCACCCAGCCCAGTACGCCCTTGCGGGCGAAGGCCGCGCGGTGCTTCCACACTGCCTGCAAGATTCCGAACGACCAGCGGAACCGCTGGCGCATAAGCCCGTTCGCGTTTACCGGCGCCTCGGTGTATGCCAAGG
>JAFAWN010000392.1 GCA_019241735.1 Terriglobales bacterium | reverse complement strand
TCATGCATGAAATTTCCCACGGATTGGGGCCGGCATTCGCGCGTACCGCAGCAGGCCGCACCGATATCCGCGAAGCCATCGGTCCGGCGTATAGCGGACTGGAAGAAGCCAAGGCAGATGTAGTCGGAATGTATGGACTGAAATGGCTGGTCGATCATGACGTCCTGCCCAAAGAAAAATTGCCGGAGTACTACGCTTCTTATGTCGGCGGTATTTTCCGCACTGTGCGTTTTGGGGCAGCGGAGGCCCATGGGCAGGCGGAGATGATGGAATTCAATTACCTCTCCGAAAATGGCGCCATCACCCGTGACGCTTCCGGACGTTATGCGATCGTGTATGAAAAGATGCCCGAGGCACTCAGCAACCTCGCGAAAGAACTGCTTGAGATGGAAGCAACGGGGGACCGCCAGCGCGCGGTGAACTGGTTCCAGAAGTATGATGTTATCCCGGCAGAGTTACAGTCGTCGCTCAACTCAGCCTCGAGCGTGCCGGTGGATATCGATCCGATTTTTTCCTTTCGGGAGCCCGTGCGCTGAGATAAGAGGCGCGGACGCGGTCACGCCACAAAATCAACGCTGGCCTGCCGGGGAATGATGCCTGCGCGGTAGCCCATATCCAGCAATCTGTGGACGGCTTCGCGACCGTCTTCTCCGTAATTCAGGCTGCGCTCGTTCACATACATTCCGACGAACTTGTCCGCCAGCCGCACGTCCAAATCGCGCGCAAACTGCATAGCGTAAGCCAATGCTTCGTCCCGATGATCGAGGGCATACTGAATACTTTCACGCAGCGCTGTCGAAACGCTGGCGATAACGTCAGGACCGAGGCTCCGGCGGATGGCGTTGCCTCCCAACGGCAGGGGAAGTCCCGTCAGTGTGCGCCACCACTTACCAAGATCCACGATCCTGTGCAGCCCAGCCTTGTCATAGGTCAATTGGCCTTCATGAATGATCAGTCCGGCATCGAATTTCCCCTCAACTACCTGGGGAATGATCTGATCGAAGGGTACAACTTCAGTTTCAATGTCAGGCGCGAACAGTCTCAGCACCAGGTAGGCGGTGGTCAACTTTCCCGGTACTGCGATGCGCTGGTGCTTGATCTCGCTAGTGGAGTAGGCGCGAGTGGCCACGATCATCGGGCCATAGCCTTGGCCAACGCTCCCGCCAGTCGCCAGCAGCGCGTATTTATCCTGAATATAAGGATAGGCGTGAAACGAGATCGCCGTCAGATCATAGACTCCGGCCATCGCTTCCCGGTTCAGCGTTTCAATATCGGAGAGAGTATGAGTAAAACGCATTCCGGAGACCCGGACTTTGTTGGTTGCCAGGCCATAAAACATGAAGGCATCATCGGAATCCGGGCTGTGAGCAACCGTGATGTCGCGAGTTTCCAGCAAGGTTGCAGATGGTATTGTGGCGGTCTCGCTCATGGTGTTCTTGTGCTGACTTTAGGATAAATTCCGCTGGCTGCGATGCCATCCGGCGGCGATTGCGCCGGCGAAAAGTATCTTGATTACCTCGGCAAACACAAACCAATAAAGTCCGTAGCGCACAGCCATCGCGAAAGAGTGCGTGAGCACCGCAAGCCACGATATTCCGAATGCGAATAATACGATTTCGCCAAGTAATCCGGCAGCAGCAGCGCGTGCAAAAGTCTTGCGTCCGCGCTCCATAATCCAACCTGCAACCGCGGCCACGAAGGGATATGCCAGCAAGAACCCGCCAGTTGCCCCCAACAATTGAGCGACTCCGCCTGGGCCAGAGGCGGTAAACACTCGCATACCGGCTGCGCCTTCTGCCAAATAAAGGACCAACGCCGCGAACCCC
Organism: Terriglobales bacterium; assembly: GCA_019241735.1. Classification (GTDB taxonomy): domain Bacteria; phylum Acidobacteriota; class Terriglobia; order Terriglobales; family Acidobacteriaceae; genus JAFAWN01. The sequence continues at coordinate 2,378 of JAFAWN010000392.1, read as the reverse complement.
CGGCGGCTTCCTAAAGTTAAGCCGGCCAGCAGTACAGCAAAATTCTGAAGCGTTAGAGGGACGGGCGTAAACGGCAAAGGCACGGTGACGCGGGCACAGAGCGCAACGAACAAGCTCGCGCCTATCACTATGGCAGCTTGTTGCACCCAATCCGAAGTCTGATCAGACTTGACTAAAACGTGTGTGTTTGTTTCCGCCATTCATGTCACCTATTTCAGCCGTTATGGCTTGGGTGAAACCCGGCTCTCGCGATCAGCCACCATCCCGGTCACTGCTTGCTCTGTCGCGGACTGTCCTATGACCGACTCTCCTGTCAAAGCCTGTTCAGTGACCGATTGACCTAAGGATGCCTGTTCCATCAAAGACTGGCGCATTAGTGCCTGCTGGGTCAACGATTGCTCAATTGTTTCCTCGGAAGCACCAATGTGCTTGCGAACCCGCAGGTACGCAGCCACTCCCACCCAAACCACCGCTCCACCACTGAAACCCAGGATGAGAAACCACCACAGCATCCGCACAATCTTCTAAGCATATACCAAATAAAATGGTGCGTACGGGCGGAACTATCTTCCTGAGGTAGCGCGCTCAACATCGTCCGCAGTGGAAGGCAGCGCCTGCGTCAAATTAATGAGTTTACCGGTTTCGTCCACGTAAAAATCGTCTTCAATTCGCAACCCCAACTTTTCCTCCGGAATATAAATCCCCGGCTCAATCGTAAACACCGCGCCCGGGCCGAGCGGCACGTCGTAGTCCCCGGCATCGTGTACATTAAGCCCAACGTAGTGGCTCAGTCCGTGTGGGAAATACTTGCCCAGCTTTTCCCCGCGCGAATCTTTCCCATGCGAGTTTATGTAATCCAAAGCAACCTTATATAGGGAGTTTGGCGTCTCGCGCCCGAGCGTCGATTTACCTGATTCGAACGCTGCAATAGCCGCCTGTTGTGCGCCCCATACAATGTCATAAATTTCCCGTTGGCGGGGGGTGAATTTTCCGGACGCTGGTAGGGTCCGTGTTATATCCGAAGCGTACAGTGAATATTCCCCGGCAGCGTCAATGACCACCAGATCACCGGAGCGTATAGGGGCGGAGTCGTCGGAATAGTGCAACACAGTGGAGTTGATTCCGGCGCCGACGATAGGAGCGTACGCAGGCCGCTCGCAGCCCCGCCGCCCCCATTCGTATTGCATCAGCGCTGAAATTTCCCGCTCCGTGGTCCCCGGCTTCATCGCGTGCATAGCCGCTAGTTGTGCCGCCACTGATGCGTTCGCCGCTTTCCGAATACGCTCAATTTCCCCTGCATCCTTAAAAGTACGTAGGGAGGAAAGCATGGGGCGCACGTCATGAAAACCCGTGCCGACTGGAAATGCGTTTGCGCGCTTCAGCCATTCAATTGGCCCCGCAGAAATCGAGTCCTCACCTGGCGACGGAACGTCGGTATAAATCGAGGCTCTTTGCGGCGGGAGCAGGCGCACAAGTTCCGAGCGCAGGTTGTCCAGCGCTTCCACCCGGGCGAACCCGGTAATTGCGGAAGCCTGGGAATCCTCTGGTCCGAGCTTTACTCCGGTCCATTTTTCTTGGGACGGATTGCGATTGGGCAGGAAAAGTATCTCGGTATACGGGCGCGCCCCTGAACCGGATTGCTGCGGGGTGGGCGGCGCGATCAGCAGCGCCGCTCCAGGTTCCACCCAGCCGGAAAGATAAAAAAAATTATCGTTGGGACGGTACCCGTACAGGTCATTGGGTCCCTCGGCCTCATCCGATGCGAATAAGAGCACGACTCCGCCGTCGGTCTTGCCTGCCAACTTTTGCCGTCGTGCCTGATAATCCGAATTCGGCTGGCGGTCGAGCGACAGCAGCGGCTGCGAGATCCAACATGCACAGAGAAAAAGCAGAGCCAAAAAGCGTTTCATATTTTCACCTGGACATCTTCCGGTGCTCGAAAACTGTGTGCTTAAACCCCAACCGGAAACGGCTTCACGTGATTGTCGGTTGAAAGCGAGATTCCCCTAAACCTGCCTTGTAGCAATGACATTAAACCGGTGTACCAATAACCGAACACGAATAGCGCCAGGAATGGAACGGTAATGTAATTCTCATTGCCCACCGCGTAGTACACGGTCAGCGCGAAGTAGCAGCCGATAAGCAATTCGACCCAGGGCACCCATCCCAGCCGCCGCCGGTACGCAGTCCCACGTACTTTATCTTTTTTGGATTCCACACGGTACTTCGGCGTGCGCGCGAATGCGGTTTGCTTTCCTGCCAGGCCCTCCAGGACGGCTCGAGTGTTGGTGACCGTCAATCCTATGCCCAGCGCCATCAGGCATGGCAGATACAGCAGCGCTCGCGGCCAGGTCTTAGGGAACAGCTCCTTCTGCGAA
>JAFAWN010000332.1 GCA_019241735.1 Terriglobales bacterium | reverse complement strand
CGAAGTCGCGGCCCTTCTTCATCTTCGTATAGATGGAGTAGAAATGCTTGGGACGGCCTTGGATCTCGGCGTTGATGCCGAGCTCTTTGAACTCGCCGTTCAACCGTTCGATCGCGCCCGCGACGTTTCGTTCGCGCTCCTGCCGCGTCTTCGCGACGCGTTCTACAATCTCGCGATAGCCTTCCGGATCGATGTAGCGCAAGCAGAGATCTTCCATCTCCCACTTGATCTTCCAGATACCGAGACGGTGCGCGATTGGCGTATAAATGTCGAGCGTTTCGCGCGCGATGGCTTGCTGTTTACCGGGCGGCAAACTCCCCAGCGTGCGCATGTTGTGCAGGCGGTCCGCGAGTTTTATAAGGACCACACGAATATCGTCCACCATGGCGAGCATCATCTTGCGGAGGTTTTCCGCCTGTTGCTCTTCGCGGGTTGCGAAATCGATCTTGCTGATGTTGGTGACGCCTTCGACGATGTGCGCTACCTGCGGGCCAAACTCCTTGCGGATGTCAACCACCGTGACCAGCGTGTCTTCTACGGCGTCGTGCAGAAGCCCGGCGGCGATGGCCACCGAGTCCAATTTCATATCCGCCAGAACCAGCGCGACTTCCAGTGGATGCACAAGATACGGCTCGCCAGACGCGCGGCTCTGCCCGGCGTGGACTCTCTGGGAATATTCGTAAGCTTTACGCACCAGTTCGACATCGTCGCCCGGACGATTTTCGCGCACTCTTGCCATCAGCTCGGGAAACTTTGTGAGCGACAGTACGTTGGTCGCGATTTGTTGACGAAATGTTCCCATGACGAATCTAGAACGCCGGACGGGTGATACGCGCTGCTGCCGACTTCGCAGCCAGCTTGATGTCATTGATTATAGCTTCCTGCAATTTGCCAGGTGAAACGCTACACCGCTTGTCCATCTGCTAGATTTAATGCATGCCCGGGATGCGGATTCTAGTCAGCGGAGCTTCGGGACTCATTGGCAGCGCACTCAGACGCGCATTTAGCGCGCGCGGGTACGAAATTACGCGGTTGGGTCGTGGAAAAGCTTCAGGCGCTCAGATTTCCTGGAATCCGGCGCAGCCCTTGAATCCAGCTTCGGTCTCCGGCTTTGATGCGGTGGTGCATCTCGCCGGGGAATCCATCGCCGGCCGCTGGACGGAATCGAAAAAGCGCGAGATCCTGGAAAGCAGAGTCCAAGGCACGCGTAACTTAGCCGACGCCATTGCCAAGTCGCCTGTGCCCCCGCGCGTTTTTATCGCGGCTTCTGCGATCGGATTCTATGGTGACCGCGGAGAAGAACTTCTGCGCGAAGACAGCCGGCCGGGAGAGGGATTCCTTCCTCAAGTTTGCACTGCGTGGGAAGCGGCCGCAGAACCTGCAGCAGCTGCTGGCATCCGCACCGTTCATACACGTTTTGGAATTGTTCTTAGCCGCGATGGCGGAGCACTTGCCAAGATGCTTCCGCCATTCAGATTGGGCGTCGGCGGCAGAATCGGCAGCGGCCGGCAGTGGATGAGCTGGATTGCGATTGAAGATTTAGCGGCTGGCATTCTCCACTTGCTGGAAAACGATTCCGTGACCGGGCCACTAAACTTCGTGTCGCCGCAACCGGTAAGGAACGAAGAATTTACCCGAACGCTGGCGTCGGTACTTCACCGGCCGGCGATTTTTCCGGTCCCCGCCTTTGCGGTGCGTCTGGCCTTCGGACAAATGGGAGAGGAATTGCTTCTCTCCAGCCAAAAAGTAGAGCCTTCAAAACTTTTGGCCAGTGGATACGTCTTCGACAATCCTGATCTTGCCGGGGCCTTGCGCAAAATTCTTGCCTGACCGTGCGTAGCCTGACTCAACGCTAATCAAATTTAGGATTTCGAACGTGTAGGGGCAGGTGTCTCACCTGCCCGGGCCAATTGCGGCAAAGATTCAGATTTACTGCGGGCTTTACAGAAAGCTTCCACCCGCTCGCGCAGGCTGAGCACATGCACCGGCAAAGCCAGCCGGCTCCCCTCCTCGAGGATAGGGATGAGTTTGTCAAAGTCCGGGCCGGAGTGCGAACCGGTAACGATAATCCGGATGGGGTGAAACAGTTCTTTACCCTTGGCTCCAGTTTCTGCTTTCACTTCATTGATAATTTTCTTGAAGCATTCCGGGGTCATCTCCGCGGATTTTGCGGATTCATCCTCCAGGACTTTGACGATGAACCTGGCGATGACTGCGTCCGTGTTCGGCCAGGAGAAGACCTCGGCGTTGCCCGGATCAGCGACCGCTGCCCCGGCGTCGTAGCTGAAAACCGGCAGCGCGCGCTCCGGCAACTGGTCCAGACGGTCCACGTAGGGCGCGAATAATCGCGTAACCGCCGACAGCCACTCGACGATCTCTGGCGCCGATACCTGTTCTGGAGAATCTTCCGCCAGCAGTTTGCTATAGAAGGGCACTGCAAGCTCTGCGATTCGTTCCGGCGGGCTGGCTTTAATGTAATGCCGGTTCAACCAATACAGCTTCTCCATGTCGAAGATGGCAGCCGATGGGGTGACGCGCTCGAGAGAGAATTGCTCGATCAACTCCGAGGCCGAAAATATTTCCCGCGTCCCTCCAGACGGCGCCCATCCCAACAGCGCCAGGTAATTCAGCAGCGCTTCGGGCAGAACTCCCATCTCGCGAAAGTTAGCGATCGATGTCGCGCCATGGCGCTTCGAGAGCCGCTCGCGGTCGCTACCCAGGATTGTCGAAAGGTGCGCGAATTCCGGCACCGGCCATCCGAGAGCCTCATACAACGCCACCTGCTTGGGAGTATTGGACAGATGGTCATCGCCGCGAATGACGTGGGTGATTTTCATCAGCCCATCATCGATTACGACCACGTAGTTATAGACCGGCATTCCGGACGAACGCATGATGATGGGATCGCTAACCACTTCGTTGGAGAACTCAACTTCGCCACGCACTATGTCGTGAAACCGGATGGGATGGTCGGGAATGCGTAAGCGGATAGCGCAGGCCTCTCCCTGGGAACGCCGCCGCTCCGCATCCCCGGGGTCGATGCCACGGCACTTTCCCGAATAAATCGCCTGCCGCTGGCCGGTTTCCGCGTCCTCGCGATGCGCCTGCAACTCCTCTTCAGTGCAGAAGCACAGATACGCTTTGCGCTCCGTTACCAGCCGTTCCGCATGTTCCCGATAAATATCCAGACGAACGGACTGCCGGTAAGGTCCATACGGCCCGCCCACATCCGGGCCTTCGTCCCAGTCAAGCCCCAGCCATTTCAAATCTGCAATCAATTGATCTTCATAGCGGGCCTCACTGCGCTCGATGTCGGTATCCTCGACGCGCAGCGCCATCACCCCGCGTTTTTGCCGGGCGAAGAGCCAGTTGAACAAAGCGGTACGGGCATTGCCGACGTGGAGTTGGCCGGTCGGGGATGGCGCGAACCTGGCCCGAACCGTGGAGGAAGTATTCACCAAGCTATGTTAGCAGGAGGCTGCCAGAGTATTCCTTATGCGAGAGTCAGAAGGACGTGGCGCTTGATTATTAAACCCCATCCTTGCGATGCATCTCGTCCATCAATTTTGCCAGCGCCTCAGCTCTCTGGTCGCTCCCTAATTCGCGTTGCAACTCCTGGAGCGCAATCGCCACCACGTGATAATGATGCAGCCCGGCATACTTGGGGTCGGAAGTAATGTCCAGCCATACTTTGTGCATGAGCTCCAAATCCTGTGGGCGCAGCCGTGGGGTGTGCGGCCCGATGGGATATTCATGGATGGCACCCTCTGGCGTATGAATCTCCAGAGTCACCCGCGGCCGGGGCTCGGGCAGCCGCTCCCAGGCGTCGCCGGTAAGCTTGGCCTGCTCATCGGGAGTGAGTTTATTGGATAGTCCGCAAATAATGCGGCTGGAATCAAGACGCTGCGCGGTAACGATGATGGCGTCGAAAACATCGCTGGCAGGAACCACCAGCAGCGAGACCGGGCGGCCTTCTTTCTCCGCCACTGCGACTGCCGCGGTGAAAAGTTCCTGCTCGTAGTGGTCGAAAATTTGTGTGGTTTCGAGCTCCGCACTGCCGCTGAAGGAATGTTCGCGATGGTATAGCCGCGCGGTCATCACTACGACGTCCTGGGTCACCGTGTTGGTGCGCAGCAGTATGTCGCGCAAGTAATACAAGTTTCGGGGGTCCCGCACGGCAACCAGAATGTTTCCGGTACGGACACCCAGTGCGCCGCTGCCCAGCTCCTGATTCCCATAAACGCGGAATTGATCCAGCTTCTCCGGCTTGCCGTGACGCTCGCGTGTGACCCGGCGCTCGGAGTAGGCAAAGATGGCAAAGAAAACCAGGCTGAATGAAACTCCCGCGATCGTCGCCTCCGGCTTGGTGAACAGGTTGATCAGCGCGGTCAGCAACAGAACGATGGAAATCGCGATCAAGCCAAAGGGAAACTCGGTGCCGCCGATGTGCAGGTTGCCCGGCACCTTCCACTGGCGATTTCCCGGCTCGGTGTACCGCAACACCAGCACGGCCAGCGACTTTAATGCGAAGCTCCAGATCACGCCGAAGGCGTACAAGGCGGCAAGCAGGTACACGTTGCCGCGGCTGAGAATGATGGTCAGCAGTTGCAAGGCGACGATGAGATTGATGATGCGATAGCTGGTGCCGTACTTGCTTTGCGGCTTCTGGAACCACGAGGTGAGGACGCCATCCTCGGCGACGCGATTCAAGACGCCGTTGGCACCGACGATGGAAGTATTTTGCGCTCCGGCCAGAATCAACACGCCAACCAGCACCACAAATCCATGGAAAATCAATTTCAGGGTCGGAGGGCCAGCCAGATATATTGCGATCCCGCCAATAAGGTTGGCGAAGTAACCGGGCCTGACCTTATCCGGGATAATCATTACGGCAAAGAAAGACACTAGCGAGGTAAACAACAGGCTGTAGACGAAGATTACGAGACCGGTCTTTTCCAGGTTCTTTAATTTGGGATGTTCGATCTCGCGGTTCACCTGTGCAAGTGTTTCCTCACCGCTCATGGCCAGCACGGAATGTCCGAAACCGACAAATAGGATGATCCAGGTCAGGTGACTGATCCATGTGCCATGCAACCATCCCAGCGATTCCTTAGTGAGCGGCACGACCCCGGGATGCAGCGGGTTCGGAGGCAACTGGATGGGTGCCTTAAAAACCGTGATGGTGCACCAGATGATCAGGATCACAACCATGACGGTGGTGATGATCATGATCTGCAACGCCTTCTCGCTGGATTCGTGAATGCCTTGAAGGTTCTTCCACCAGAAGTACATCACGATGACGATTGCAAATAAGGCCGAGAAATGGTCCTCGGAAAACGTCACCGGGTGATGCAGAACCTTGGCAATGTCTTCGATGAATCCGGCCAGGTACTGGCCCGCGGAAACGGCGCTGATAGGTCCGGTCAACACATAGTCGAATAGCAACGCCGACACAGAAAATTTCGCCAGCGTGCCACCCATGGCCTCTTTGACCACGCGGTAGACGCCGCCGCGCACGAACATGCTGCTGGATTCGATATAAAGTGCGCGGACACAATAACTGAACAGCATTACGGCGAGAATGAACCAGGGGGCGCTCTTGCCAATAACTTTTTCCGCGTCTCCGCCAGCGTAGTAGGCGGAGGAGGCGAGGTCAGAAAGAACGATCGCGGAGGCCCGCCAGAACGAAATAAACGTCAGCATCACCGTGGTGGCGACGAACACCTTTACCGCGGGGCGCTTTACGCTCGGAATCGAGGTGGACATTGAGCTCTGGCCGGAGTGCAGAATTTTAGAATTTAACACAAAGGGGTGGAAGAATGCGGTGACGGTACGATATCAGGACTCTGCTGAACCTGGCATGGCGGGCGCAATTGCGCACTCGCCCGTCTGCGAGGAAGTCCCGGCTATTGAGTCTGGCGCGATATGAGTGCGGGTAATGCGATCGTGCCAGCAGAGCTGGTCCTCGTCCAGAAAGCACCATAGGTAACCTAATCCAAGGGACATCGCAGAGAAAAGGGAAGCGAGGACGCGCCAGCGCCGGCTTTTCTGTGGCAGAAGGGTCCCATCGAACCGGCTCGAGTGCAACCGCACAAGAGTCAATCCCACGGTAGTCCCTGAATACACCAGTAGCAGATAGTTATACGTTGCCCATAGCGTGGCAACGAGAATGACAGCAGCAGGCAACGCTTCCTTTATGCCGGGAATTGTTTTCGAGATGAGGGAGAAAATATAGGTAAAGAGTCCGGACGCAAGTAAGACCAGTAATGCATCTATCGACGCGGCCAGAACCCGTCGCGACAGAGGGGCGGAATGTAAAGGTATTTCAAATCCGGGGCGCGGTTTGTTCTCGGGCGCGGCCTTCGCTGAAATCGTAACGCCTCCAAGGGCCGGAGGCGGGAGTTGGAACTCGCAGGCCTCAACAATGTGCGGCCCGCTAGAGACCGGCTCGGCCAGCTCGTCGAACCGGGTTTGGGGCGTAAAGAAATCCGGAAACTCTAGAACTTTTTTCCTCGAATTCGTGTCTACTGCCCGTGTGGGCCTAAGAAGAGCCTCATCAGGATCGGCCAAAAATTGCTGCGGAGCAGTGGCTGCGACTGAGTGCGCTGGGAGATTTGTAGGAATCGGCGCATTTGCACGTTCCGGGGGATCGAAATTCAGCAACAGAGAAGGATAGCGAGGTGCATGCCGCCGCCGGCGCGAGTGGTAATGATTAATGCGGGCGGAGACTTCATGGCGCCAGGACGGTGAAGGTGCTGGGTCGGGCGTCTCGTTGTCAGCGGGTAAGTGGTCGGCTGGTGGCGGTGAGCAATCCGGAGAAATATCGCTATCCTCAAACAGCGCGGCGGCGTTTTTTGAGGCGGACGCTGGGCGCTCAGGGCTTGCGGACATACAAGAAGTTGAATCCGCTCTGCTGCCTTCCGGTGCCAGGTAGTCGTTCCCTACGGCACTCTTCAGTTCGTCGTCCACCACGAAGCGCGCGCAATCAAATGTTTCCGGAGCGGTCACTGCAAAATCCACGGTGGATGCATCAAATTGCCCCGCAGCAACAATCTGCGCAGGGATTTCCATCCCAGCATTCGTCAAGGATGCTTCAGCTTCGGGTTCGAATCGCGGATTCATTTCTTCACAATAAACAGGTTGAAGTGCCTTACATCAGTGCCGTTCTGCTATTAAAGGTATGAGGGCTCAACCATCGCATTTTGCCGTGCTCCAGAGTCCATGCTAACGTGGCGAGACTCGGCTGAAGGTTTTCTATTTTGGAGTTTTGCCCTTCTGATGATGTTCGGTAAAGCATTCATTACCACGGCGCTGCTGGCTTGTCATCTGATACTAGCTTCGCCGGTAGTTACCAGTCAGTTGCTTTCCGTTTCCGGCATGCCCGCTCCAGCACGGCAATCAAAAAATCCGCCTGCCCCAGGGTCGAATGATGGCTCCAGCCGGCGATTCAACGGAAAAGAAGTCACGATGCTCGCTCTCACTCAGGAAAAGAATGGGACTACGTATTTCCTGCGCGGGAATGCGGAAATCGATTATCTCAACTGGACGCTGCATGCTGATGAAGTGACTTACAACTCTGATACTGGCGGAGCCACTGCCGAAGGCCACGTAATTCTTGACGGCGGCCCCAACGTTGAGCACATTGAAGCCACCCGCGCCGCCTATAACCTCTGGGCGGAAACTGGGCGCTTCGAGAATGTGAATGGCGCGATTGGCATTCGTATGCGCGCATCGCGGCCGGTATTATCGTCTCCCAATCCTTTCTTATTCACCGGAAAGGTCGTGCTGAAAACTGCGCCGGACCATTACACGGTACAGGAGGGAACGGTTACGACGTGCAAGTTACCCCGCCCCAAGTGGGCTTTCGACGCGCGCAAGGTGGTGGTGAATGTCAACGGAAACGCCAAGATTTACAACAGCACGTTTCTCTTCGAAGGCATTCCAATTCTTTACTTCCCCTTTGCCACCCACCCCGTGCAAAGATCGCCGCGTCAAAGCGGCTTTCTTCTTCCTAACATCGGACGCTCATCCACGAAGGGAATAATTTTTGGCGAATCGGCATTCTGGGCGATCAACCGCAGCATGGATGCACGCATCGGGGCACAATATTTCTCCACCCGCGGCTGGGCCCAGGAAGGGGAATTTCGCGCCCGCCCTAGCCCGAGATCATTTATCCATTTCAGTTACTACGGCGTTCTCGATCGCGGCTACGGCCCGCAGAAGATCAATCAAGGAGGTGAAGATGTTCGCCTCGACGCGGAAAGCCCATTCCCCCATAATTTCCGCGGTGTCGCCGACATCGACTACTTAAGTGCTTTCGTATTTCGCCTTGCCTTTGCCGACGTTTTTACGCAGGCCGTGAATTCGGAGGTAAAGTCACAAGCCTTCCTCTCCAACAATACGAATGGATACTTCTACAATTTCTCCGCCCGCCGTTATCAGGATTTCCAAAGCACCACCGCCGGAGATGTGGTCACCATTCTTCACGCCCCGAGCGTAGAACTCGCCAGCGCGGACCACCAAATCGAGAGCTCCCCTTTTTACTGGTCCTACGATTTCGCGGCTGACGGGCTTTCCCGGAGCCAGCCTCTTTTTCATACCGCGCCATTGCTGGGACGTTTCGATCTCGACCCGACTGTGTCCGCCCCGCTATGGCTGGATGGCTGGTCCTTGCGCCCACAACTTTCTATTCGAAGCACGCTTTACACTCAGCAGCGGGAGCCTACGGGTGAAATTGGGATTGCAAAGTCCAGCGTCATCAACCGTAAAACCCTGGAGGGCTCAGTAGAAGTCCGGCCTCCAGCAATTGACCGCATATTCGATAAAGAATTCCTGGGACGCCGCTGGAAGCACGTCGTGGAACCGCGGGTGGTTTATGACTACGTCACCGGCGTCCGTAATTTCGCCAACATTTTGCGATTTGATGAGCGCGATATCCTCACCGACACCAATGAAATCGAATACGGAGTCGTTAACCGCCTCTACGCCAAGCGCACCCTGCCCGGCGCAAGCACAGATTGCGGTCCCGCGACGCTCCCGGTTCTCGCAGACCAGCAGGAAGATAAATCTGACCGCGCGCCGTGGGAGCATCCGGGACTGGTTCCGGCGAGGCCGTCGCCCAAAGGTACGGAAGAAGATGTATGCATTAAGCAGCCTGAGGCACGGGAAATTGTTACATGGGAAGTGGCCCAGAAATATTTCCTGAATCCCACTTTTGGCGGCGCCCTGGTGCCCGGCAGGTCGAATGTGTTTAACACCACAGTGGATCTTACCGGCATCGCTTTTCTGACCGAGTCGCGACGCCTCTCGCCATTAATTTCACGCCTTCGGATACAACCGAATGTTCGCAGTGATGTGGAGTGGGACCTGGATTACGACATCAAGAGTGGCCGGATTAATTCCAGCACCGCGATGGTAAGCTACCTGGCAGGCCAGTTCACCTTTGGCGCCGGCGACTCGCTCCTTCAAGGGCCGCTGCAAAGCATTGTCCCGGGCTCGGTCGCGGGGCCGGTAAAATTCAACCAATTCCGGCTGCAGGGTCAGTACGGCCGTCCTAATACACAAGGGGCGACCATCGCCGCCAGCGTGGGATTCGATGCCATCCTGGGATCGCTGCAATATTCAGCGGTACAGGCCGCCTATAACTGGGATTGTTGCGGCTTCAACGTGGAATACCGCCGCTTCTCTTTAGGCCCGGTTCGCGACGAAAATCAGTGGCGCTTCACATTCGTGCTGGCTAACATCGGGTCTTTTGGCAACCTGAGACGTCAGGAAAGAATTTTCTAGAGAGGGCGCAACCCTCCACTTCTTATACCGGCATCAGAATAAAGTATTAAGATTGCCGCACTTCGGAACTCAGCCATGGATGCCGGGCTAAAATCAAAGCGCGCGCGGCTGCATGAACTTCTTGCCGGCCTAGGGAAAACACTGGTCGCGTATTCCGGAGGCGTGGACTCAGCCTATCTGGCATGGGAAGCACGGGAAATTCTGGGAGCGGGAATGTTGGCGGTGATCGCCGATTCTCCCAGCCTGGCCAGATTCCAGTTGGACGACGCCATTGCTTTCGCCCGCGAACAGCAGATACCGCTCGAAATCATAGCAACGTCGGAACTCGACCGGCAGGAGTATGTCCGCAATGACGGGTCGCGATGCTTTCATTGCAAAGATGAATTATTCGCAGTGATGGAGAATGCGCGTCAGCGTCTGAACTTTGATTCCATCGCCTACGGAGCCAATCAGGATGATCAGGGCGATTTCAGGCCGGGGCAGCAGGCGGCAATTCAGCATCATGTTGCCGCACCTTTGCTCGACGCAGGACTATCCAAAGACGAGGTTCGTAGCCTCGCCCAGGCTGCCGGGCTGCGCATATGGAATAAGCCCGCTTCCGCCTGCCTATCGTCGCGGGTCGAGTATGGACGCGAGGTAACGCGGGAAGTTCTTAACACCATCGAGCGCGGCGAAGAAGCAATCCGGGCTCTCGGTTTTCGCCAGTTCAGGGTGCGGCACCATGGCGAAATCGTGCGAATTGAAATTGCTTGGGAAGAATTAACAGGCGCGTTAAGCCTCGAAATGGCGGCAAAGTTCTCCCGCATCTTCAAGGACCTGGGCTTCAAATTCGTCACTCTGGACTTGGAGGGCTTCCGCAGCGGATCCATGAACGCCGTAATCCCGGTTGAACACCTCTCAGTTCGTTCCTGAAACCCGCCAACAATCACCACCTCGCAGCACCAGGCGCCGGTCCGCCGCATGAGATAATCTGTTGTACCTGCGATGAATTCTTATTTCCTACGGAACTGTATACGGCGCGCCGCTATCGTGTTTCTACTCGCGACCCTATGCCGCGCGGCTCAACCAGTTGAAGACGATGTGGCCCAGAGTATAGAGCGCCAGGTTCGTTCGTATTACGCCGTTCCCGCGCGGGTAAAAGTGATTTTGGGCGCACTGAAACCCAGCGAATTTCCGGGATACGATTTCCTCACTATCACCTTTGATGGCGGAGAAAAGAAACAGTCGTTTGATTTTCTGCTCTCAAAAGACCGGCGCTCGCTGGTGCGCTTCAGCAAATTCGACCTTACTCAGAATCCATATGCAGATGTAATGAAAAAAATGGACCTTCAAGGGCGTCCGGTCCGCGGCAATAAAGACGCCAAAGTCACCGTTGTGAGTTTTGATGATTTTGAGTGCCCGTTCTGTTCGAGGATGCACCAGACGCTTTTTCCCGAGTTGTTTAAGGAATATAGCGACCGGGTAGCTTTTGTTTACAAGGATTTCCCGCTGGTTGAGATTCACCCGTGGGCGTTGCGGGCGGCAATTGACAGCAACTGTCTGGCGTCTCAAAGCGGCGACGCGTATTGGGATTTTGCTGACTACCTGCATGCCAGTCAAAAAGAAATCGGATCAGAGAAAGGGCGCGACGGACAATTTGCCGCCCTTGATCGCATAGCGCTGACCGAAGGGCAAAAGCATAACGTTGATACCGCCAAGCTGGAGGCCTGCATCAAGGCGCAGGATGAAAAGGCGGTTAAGCGCTCCATGCATGA
>JAFAWN010000329.1 GCA_019241735.1 Terriglobales bacterium | reverse complement strand
AGATCCGTGGGGATGGACCTGGGTGGATGATGCTGCCTGGGGCTTTGCTCCCTTCCACTACGGCCGCTGGGTCAGCTATGGCGGTTACTGGGGATGGGCGCCTGGACCTTACTATGGCGGATGGGCGCGTGGCTGGTATGCTCCGGCCCTGGTCGCGTGGTTTGGCGGCCCGGGTTGGGGGATGGGTTTCGGCGGCGGATTTGGCTTCGGCGGCGGCTTCGGCTGGTGTCCGCTGGGCTGGGGAGAACCTTTCCGGCCGTGGTACCACGCAGGCTGGGGCTATTTCCGGAACGTGAATATCTATAACACCCGGATTATCAACATCAATAACTATCGCCATGGGTTCGAGCATGGATTCGAGAACGAGCGCGGGATGCACTACGCAAATATGACCGCTCGCGGCGGGTTCCACGCGGTTTCGCGAAACACTCTGGAGCACGGCTTGCCAGTGAACCGGAATGCAGCTCACGTTTCCGCCGGTGATCTAAGAAATGTGAAGGCGATCACCCGGCCGGAAGTCAACCCAACTCGCGAAAGCAGACTCGGCCCCAAAGCTGGACAACCAGCGGCTCGGCCTTCTGCTCGCGCATTTGCCCGGCCGACGGTCAGTCGAGCAGCTCTTAGTGCATCTTCCTCGAGACCGGGGGCCGGTGCTATGAGAATTGGCGCGAACCAGGCGTCTTCCATTCGCGGGAACGAAACGCTGCGCGCTGGAAACACAGTTGGCCGCCAGCCCATTGGTGGTCGTTCAGTAGCGGGAACAGGTACCGGACACTACGTTCCCCGTCCGCCAAGCGCTGGAGGCAGGGCGATTAATGCCCCGTCGCCAGGGCGAAATGCGCCGACGCAGGCGGCTTCCAATCGCTCCGGTTTTAATAACCGGATGAACAACAATGAACGCAATAACGCGTCGCCTCGCGCCGTTCCCCGACCCTTAAACTCAGGGAACAACGGGTCGATGCGTGCGACAACCTCGGCGAAACCGTCGCCTAGCGTCTATTCTCGACCCGAGAATACTGGCCGCCCAACGCCGGCTGCGGGAAGGTCATCCGCTCCGGCGCGTGACTATTCCTCCAGTCGGCCCAGCTATTCGGGCCGGTCTTCTGGGGCCTATAGCCGGGGCCCGTACAATTCGGGGTCGTACGACCGTGGCTACAGCCAACCGTCACGTTCCTATGGCGGGAGCTCTTATGGCCGGCCGTCCTACAGTCAGCCTCGTGGCTATTCAGGAAGGGCATCTAGCGCGCCGTCCTACAATTCCGGCGGCGGCTATCGTGGCAGTTCCGGCGGCGGCGGTTATCGCGGAAGTTCAGGCGGCGGCTATCGTGGCAGCTCCGGCGGTGGCAGTGGCTCACACAGCAGCAGTGGCGGTGGCGGACATACCGGAGGCCGCCGCTAACCGTTTTTAAAAGATCGGCGACGCCAACCGCCGATGGTTGTAAATGACGTGCTGATCCTCCTGCACGAACGCCGTCCGAACCTGGACGGCGTTTTTTTATTGGAAACGGTTTTGAGCAAGGTGAATTGCGGGAATTCCACAGGC
This sequence comes from Terriglobales bacterium, assembly GCA_019241735.1. GTDB lineage: Bacteria > Acidobacteriota > Terriglobia > Terriglobales > Acidobacteriaceae > JAFAWN01. The sequence continues at coordinate 2,940 of JAFAWN010000329.1, read as the reverse complement.
GAATGGGAGAGTCTAGTCCCGGCTCAGAAAAAGACGCCTTAATCTTCCGATCCGGACAGCGCCGCTATTTTTGCGCGGTCACGGCGACCGCGATTTCTCGCGTGCGCGGACCATCCAACTCAATCAAAACTACCCGCTGCCACTGTCCCAGGAGTAATTCCCCGTTCTCAAACGGAAGTACAATCGACGTCCCAATTAATGCAGACAGAATGTGATCCGGAACGTGCTCCGGATTGTGAGGATGTCGATAGCGAAGCTTTGGAATCATCGCCTCAAACGCATCCAGCAGATCAAGGTCGGTTCCAGGATCGAGGTCCGCGGTGGTGAGTGCCGCGGTCGTGTGCAGGACTAGCAGATTGCATACTCCAGCATCACCGGGTAACAGTTTCTGAATCCGTTCGGTAATGTCGAGTATTTCGCGTTTTTTATGCGTTTTGACAGTCAGCCGTTGCATAGGATAATTGAGTCACTGCCGAATTCTGGGATTTGCCACCGAGTACAGCACATCCGTCAGCAGATTAACCGCAACATACGTAAGTCCGATGGCCAACACGCATCCCTGGACCAGATAGTAGTCGCGATTGCCGATTGCCTGAATGGTAAGCCGGCCTATTCCCGGCCAGGAAAAAATTGTTTCGGTGACGATTGCGCCGGCCAGCAAAGCGCCAAACTGCAGCCCCAACACAGTGATCACCGGAAGCAGCGCGTTTCGCAACGCATGGCGATACACGACTATGCGCTCTGGTAATCCTTTGGCGCGCGCGGTACGGATGTAATCCTGACCCAATTCCTCGAGCATGGAGGTCCGAACCATCCGGGTGAGAATCGCCGCTAGTGCGCCTCCCATTGTTATTGCCGGAAGCACCAGATGCGCCAGTGTTCCCGAGCCCGAGACCGGCAGCCATCCCAATTTAATCGAGAAAAGTAATATCAGAATAGGTCCGAGGGCGAAGTTTGGAAACGACAGTCCGAACAAACTAACCACACTAAGGGCCCGGTCCTCCCACTGATTCCGGTGTTGCGCGGAAAACACTCCGGCAGGGACTGACATCAGCACTGCAACCAGCAACGCTGCAAATGTGAGCTTCACAGTGTAGGGATAACGTTGCGCCACCAGACTCGTGACACTCTGATTAAAACGCAACGACGGGCCGAGATCGCCGTGGGATACGCCCTTCCAATAGTGAAGATACTGTGTGCCCAGTGACGCATCGAGGCCATAAGCATGGCGCGCGGCTTCGATATCGGCCGCGGGGGCGTTCTCCCCGAGCATCTGGAGGATGGGATCACCAGGCACGAGATGGATCAGCAGAAATACCAGCGAAACCACGAGCCAAACCACCGGCAGCGTGTAGAGCAGGCGAAGGGAAAAATAACGAACCATTGGATTCAGGGTCGCTTCGTGGCTACCTTTAATTTCTTGTCATCGTGAACGATGTTTCCATTCGCGGAGCGAGGGAAACGCCGAGTTTTGAGCTTCATGATTACACTTGCTGCTCGACATGAGGTGTTTCCCGCTGCTCAATCCTGACCCTGGCGATGCGGCGGCCTTCCATCTCCTCCACCGTGAAGCGATATCCACTGTAATCGAAGTGGTCACCGGTGACCGGGATTTTCTGCAACTGCGAGAGCGCGAACCCGGCTAAGGTCTCAAACGCCCCACCTCGCGGCAGCAGTATCTGATATTGAGATTCCAGATCGCGGATCCCCGCAGAGCCATCGAGAACCACGTCAATTTTCCCGTTTACTCTTCCATCGATGGCGGGCGGTTCCGCGGGCGCCGCATCGAATTCATCTTCAATCTCCCCGACCAACTGCTCAAGGATGTCTTCGACGGTGACCACGCCCGCAGTCGAACCGAATTCATCGACTACTACTGCCAAATGCCGTTTGCGCAGCTTAAATTCATTCAACAGCTCGGTCAGCGCTTTCGTCTCCGGCACCACCAGAACATCATGCATGATCTGGCTGATCTTCATGCTTGCAAGGCGAGCCGCCGCGACTTGAGCTGGATTTCCGATAAGGCGCAGGCGGGTCCAGCGCATCAGGTCCTTGGAATACAACACTCCGATGATGTGCTCCGGTCCGCTTTTCGGGTCATACACCGGAATGCGGGAGTGCTGCTCTTCGACCACGCGGGCCAGAGCCTCATCCAGGGTGAGATCGCCGGGCAGGGAGAAGATATCGGGCCGCGGCACCATTACCTCGCGCACCGTGATTTCCTCCAGTTCCAGAGCACGATGGATCATCTCCTCCTGAAAGCCGGGAATCTGCCCCAGTTGGCGGCTGGCGGTCACGATCAGCTTCAGTTCATCCGGGGAATGGATGGGGCCATGCCGCACTTTGGGAGAGCCGAATATGCGCAGCACGCCCCCCGCCGCTCGGCTCATCAGGAACAAAACCGGCCGGGTGAGGGTGAGAAAAATATCCATGGGCGCGGCGACCGCCAACGCCAGTTGCTCGGCGCGCTGCAAAGCCAGTGATTTCGGGACCAGTTCGCCCAGAATCACATGCAAGCACGTAATCAAGGTGAAGGCTAAAACTATCGCTACGCCATGCGCATAAACCGCGGCGTGCGGGACCTCGCGGACAAAGCGCAGGCCTTCGACTATGCGGGCAACTATGGGTTCGCCAATCCATCCCAAAGTCAGGCTGACAATGGTGATTCCAAGCTGGACGCCGTTGACGACTTCATCCAGGTTGCGATGCAGCTTTTGCACGATGCCGGCCCCAATGCGGCGCGACTCAATGAGTTGCTGGATCCGGGTATCTCGCACGCTGACCAGGGAAAACTCGGCGGCGGCGAAGAACGCGTTGGCTGCGATCAGGAGCAGGACGAGAAAAACCTGCAGCAGCACAGAGGCGACCATTGATGGCTAATATTAACATTCCAAAGGGCGCAACCGTTTCCCGGGGACCCTGCATTGCAAAATTGAAGCT
>JAFAWN010000239.1 GCA_019241735.1 Terriglobales bacterium | reverse complement strand
GTCATAGCCGACACGGGCTTGCTGGTCGCCCTGGTGCGGAAGCAGGATCAGCATCATGACTGGGCGGTTCAGGTGGGAAGCCACATCGCCTGGCCCGTCCTGACTTGCGAAGCTGTGCTCGCCGAAACTGCATTTCATCTGCAGTCTACTGAGCGCGTGATGGGAATGTTGAAGGACAACGTAGTGCGGGTTGCGTTTGACTGCGTCAGCAACGTCGAACACTTGTATGCTCTGGCCACTCGTTACGCGGACCGCAAGCCTGATCTCGCCGACCTTTGTTTAATCCGGATGACGGAGTTGTATCCGCGGCACACACTGGTTACCGTGGACCAGGATTTCCGCGTTTACCGGCGCAATAAAAGGGAAGTGATTCCAGTGCTGGTCCCGCCCCGCAAGTGATACGCTAATCCTCGGTTCTCCACATGCTGCTGCAAGGAGTCTTCCCGGCCATTACGACCCCGTTTTATCCCGATGGAAAGGTGTATCTCAAGAAGCTCGAACACAATGTCGAGCGATATTCCAGGACGCCGGTTTCAGGGATGGTCGTGTTGGGCTCAACCGGAGAGGCGGTAATGCTCGCGGATCAGGAGCGCCGCGAAGTACTCAAGACGGCCATGGACTCGGCCGCGCCCAGTAAAGTGTTGATTGCGGGAACCGGATGTGAATCTGCGATTGAGACCCTAAGGCTGGGCGAATACGTTGCCGAGCTCGGCTATGACGTGGTGCTGGTCCGGACGCCGAATTACTACAGAACGCAAATGCAGCCGGCAAATATCCTGGCCTTTTACCGGACGATAGCCGATCGCTCCGCCTTGCCAGTTTTGATATACAACATTCCGCAGTGCACTGGCTACGATATTCCCGTCGAGATTGTCGTTCAACTCGCAGAACACCCGAATATTATCGGGATCAAAGAGTCTGGAGGCGACGTTGAGAAAGTGCGCAAAATGGTTGCGTGCACGCGGCATGTAAAACGCCAGGCTACGGTGACCGAGACGTTCGACGCGGTGACCTCCCGAATGATCAAGTCGGCGGCAGGCAATGCGGGCGGGGAACTGGTAGCGATTGCCGCGACACCCGGCGCAACGAAGCCGTCTTCGGCCGCAATTACGGTGACGGGCGGGATCAAGACCCGGCCAAAAGAGGCCGGCTTCACCGTGCTCGCGGGCTCAGCACATCAGATGGAAGCGTCGCTTCAAGCGGGGGCGGCAGGTGGGATCCTGGCACTGGCTAGCCCGGCTCCAACCGCTTGTTATGAGATTTTCACCGCGTGGAAAGAGGGCGATTTTCCGCTGGCCCGCGCGAAACAAGACGCAATTGCCAACGCTTCCAGAAGAATAGTATCGGAGCTCGGCGTTCCTGCAATCAAATACGCCATGGACTTGAATGGGTATTACGGAGGCCCGCCGCGGCTTCCGCTACTGCCTCTTACGTCGGATCTTAAAGTAGAAGTTGAGCGCCTAATGGCCGACATCCGGAACTAAAACAGGATAGAATTTATTAAGATCATTCTTAAGGAGCAACCATGGCGACGATAGCACCGCCCCCAGCCGAACAGAAAAATCCCGGTCAAACTTCCGGGAAGATCGCTGAAGGTGCGCAGAAATTAATTAATTACCGCACCGAAGCTGGGGTCGCGGTGATTGAAATGTTTGATCCGCCGGCCAATACCTACACCTACGAGATGAACCGGCAATTGGATGAGGCCATTCTCGCCGCCCGATTCGATAACAGCGTCTATGTCATTGTTCTCACCGGTTCCGGCGAAAAGTTTTTTTCCGCCGGCGCGAACATCAAGATGCTGGCCAGCGTCGATCCGACCTTTAAATATTATTTCTGCCTGCATGCCAACGAAACCCTCCTGCGGCTGGAGCACACTCCCAAGCTAGTCATCGCTGCCATTAATGGCCATTGTGTGGGCGGAGGCCTGGAGATTGCAATGGCGGCCGATATCCGGATTGCGCGCAAAGAAGCAGGGAAAATCGGGCTGCCGGAAGTCAATCTCGGCGTTCTGCCTGGTACCGGCGGGACGCAGCGCCTCTCCCGCATGGTGGGGAAGAGCAAAGCCATAGAATTGATGGTTACCGGCAACACCTATTCCTTCGAAGAAGCGCTCGAAATGGGAATCATCAATGACATTTATGAGCGGGATGGTTTCATGGAAAACATTATGGAATACGCGCGCCAGTTCTGCCCGCCGAACAAAGCAGCTAAAGCCGTGGGCCGGATCAAGCGCGCGGTACAGACGGGATGGGAGATCCCCATGGAGTCAGCGCTCGCAGTTGAGCGCGAGAACCAGCAGATACTTTTCCAAAGCGAGGATGCCAAGGAAGGCTTGTCGGCCTACGTAGAGAAGCGCCCGGCAAACTTCACAGGGAAGTAAGGCCGCACGTGCAAGCAGCTGCCGAAGTTTTGAGCGCTAAAGGATGATCGATGCCGGGTAAAGTCGCAAAAATCGGGACCTTCGGAGACTGGGTCGGCCTTTTCGACGATTGGCGCAAAGAAATTGGCGTTAATCGCGGGGAGATCGCTGACTTCAAGTTCGATACGCTTTACGGCGCAATCGAAACTGAAGAAATTCAGTTCGGAGCGTTCAAAGGCCGGCGCAAGTGGGACAACCTGCGTCAGGTTCCCACCCAGCAGATGCGAGATGCGTTGATCAACCTAATCGTGTATCAGGGCGATACGGAATTCGCCAGCGTCGAGCAGCAGCGGCATTTATTTGAAAGCGCGCCCACCGATTGGGACCGCAAGGCGATTACCCGGGTGATGATCGAAGAGATGCGTCACGGCTGGCAGATGTGTGCGCTGCTGGTCGAGCATTTCGGCTATTCCGGCAAGGTAGAAGCCCAAAAAATGCTGGAGCGCCGCGCATTCGAGAACAAGCGCCTGCTGGGCGCCTTCAATGTTGACGTCGACAACTGGATGGATTTTTTCACTTACACGGATTTCGTCGATCGCGACGGAAAATTTCAGCTGCAGATGCTGAAGTACTCCGCATTCGCGCCGCTCGGGCGCTCAATGTCCTACATGCTGCGCGAAGAAGCCTTCCATATGGGTACCGGAAACGACGGTTTACGGAGGATCGTTGAAGCCGGCGTCATCCCGCCCTGGCTAATCCAGAAATATCTGAACAAATGGATTTCCAGTTCCTACGATCTTTTCGGCACCGATAATTCGTCATCCGCGCACTGGGCTTACGTATGGGGGATCAAAGGACGCTATGACGAACCCCAGAATCAGCAGGAAGCGAAACTCGACGAGTTGAACGATTACAACCGGATTCTTTATCGCAACGAGGTGGCGTCGCTGGTCGAGCGCCTGAATCATGCCTTACCCGCAGGTACACCCCGGCTGTATGCGCCGCACATCCAATTCAATCGCAACATTGGCCGCTGGGCAGGGCAGAGGTTTCATGCTCAGACGGGCGAAGAACTGGACGAGCGATCCTACGCTCAGCATCTGGAAGAATTTCTGCCGGGGCCCGCGGATAAGGTTCTGTTACTGGACATTATCGCGAACGAAAAGAAATGGATCGCGGTCAAGGAAGGCGCCCGGGATCCTCTGTCCACGATTGGCGAAGTCCGCAAGTCAGCGATTAATTTATAGCGTTTCGCTGGCACCGTTGAAATCAGCATGACAAGTGAAGGAGCGCCTGCGTTCTCCCGGATTTCCATCAGGAATGATCCCCCGCTAGCCTATCTCACGTTGAACAATCCCACTGCAAACGTCATTGATATTCCAATGATGGACGAATTGCAGCGCGCCTTGGTCGAGGTCGAGGGTCGTCGCGATATTTCTGTGCTGATAATTTCCGGGGACGGCAATACATTCTCCTCGGGCGTGGATGTTGCTGCGCACGTGCCGACACATGCGGAACAGATGCTATTGAAGTTTCATTCTGTGATCCGTCGCCTGCGCGACACGGCAAAAATTACCATCTCGCAAGTCCGGGGAAAGTGCCTGGGAGGTGCGGCAGAACTGGCGATGATGTGTGATCTGGTTTACACGGCTGAGGATGCCAGCTGGGCGTTTCCAGAAATCAAGCTTGGCTGTTACCCGCCGGTCGCGGTCACGGAACTCGCTGCCTTAATCGGACAGCGTGCCGCTGCCGATCTAACATTTACCGGCCGCACTATCACCGGGACTGACGCCGCCAACCTCGGATTGGCTAATCGCGCCGTCTCCGAAATCGAATTGGATGACGTGGTTAACGAAACTGTCAGCCGATTGACCAACCTTAGTACAGCAGTGCTGGGGCTTACGAAAAAAGCCATGCGCCGCTGCGCGGTTTTCGAGGAAAAACTAAAATCGGCGGAACAAATCTACCTTGAGGAACTGATCAAGATGGACGATGCGCGGGAGGGAATTGATGCTTTCCTCGAGAAACGCCCGCCCAAATGGAGTGGCAAATAAAGTCTTATTCGGGGCGCAGCGCGAACATCAGCGCGAGCTGAACAGGTGCCCCATCTTTTCTTTCTTCGTCTTTAGGTAACCTTCGGCATGGCTGCTGAGTGCAATTTCGCAGGGTATGCGCTCGGTGACCTCTATGCCGGCATCTTCCAGCGCCCGGACTTTGGCGGGATTATTTGAGAGCAATCTCACTTGGGATACCCCAAGCGCTTTCAACATGTCGGCGGGCAGGCCGTACCCGCGCTGGTCGGCTTTAAATCCCAGTTTTTCATTTGCCTGGACCGTGTCCAGGCCGGCGTCTTGCAATTCGTAGGCTTGGAGCTTCGGCATCAGTCCAATGCCGCGCCCTTCCTGAAGTTCATAGATAAGAATGCCCGCCCCCTCCTTTGCAATCAGTGCGAGCGCCATCTCCAGTTGCTGCCTACAATCGCAGCGCAATGATCCAAAGACGTCACCAGTTAGACACTGCGAATGAATTCGCAGTAGAGCGGGATGCGACTTTATATCTCCCATGACCAGCGTCACCGCTTCCTGCTGCTTCGCGTCTGCGGCATCGGTAGCGAAGCCAAAGATACGGAATTGGCCCCATCGAGTGGGGAAGTCGGCGGAGGCCATTTGTCGGACGGAGCCGGGAGTCATCAAAACATTATAGAGGTCATGGCGGAGTTACCACGTTCCGTAGCGGTAGGTTCCCGAGCGCCGCGGCAGTAGTTTTATCAGAATGATGCCGGCCACGAAGCCTCCTACGTGCGCCCAGAATGCAATACCTCCATTGTTTTGATTCGTGGTCGTGATCGATGTAGCGGCGCCGCTGAGGAATTGCAACAGAAACCAGTAGCCGAGGACGATCCATGCCGGCAGCCACCAGAAGGTAAAGAAAATAATCAGCGGCACCAGGGTCAGCACTCGAGCCTTTGGGAACAGCACAAAATAAGCCCCCATGATTCCGGCAATCGCGCCGCTGGCGCCCACGGTAGGCGCCAGGGAGTTCGCATTTAGCAGGATATGGGTGATAGCGGCGGCAAACCCGCTAAAAAGGTAGAAAAGCAAATAGGCGAAGTGTCCCAGGTAGTCTTCGATGTTATCGCCGAAAATCCAGAGCACCCACATGTTGCCAATAATATGCAGCCAGGAAGCGTGCAAAAACATTGAGGTTAGAATGGGGATGAACGCGGCGAAGCCATTATTGGAGTGAAATCCGATCGCCTGCGTGATATGCGACGGAATGATTCCGAACTGGTAAATCACATCGTTCAAGGCTGCCCGGCTTTGCAGGCTGAGAGAAAACTCGAAAAGAAAAATAATTACGTTCAGCGCGACAATGAAATAAGTGACGTAAGGAGTGGTGAAACGCGGCTGGTCGTCGCGAATGGGAATCATAGGGTGATATCAACGTCCGTCGTGAACGAATGATTATAGAGAGAGGCGCATGCCCAACGCCATCAGTGGAGTGCTGTTAATCGACAAGCCCAGCGGAATGACCTCGCATGATGTGGTCAACCGCGTGCGGCGGACTCTCGGGCAACGCTCGGTCGGCCATTTGGGCGCCTTGGATCCGTTGGCCACCGGCATCCTGCCGATTGTGCTGGGGAAGATGACCCGGTTGGCGCAGTTCTACGCCAATTCTTCAAAAACCTACGACGGGTGTATTCAATTTGGCGTTGCTACCGATACCTATGACGCCGAGGGGAGAGTTATCGCTATTGCGCCGACACCGCTCAACCTTTCCTTTAACGAATTGCGTGCAGCCGCTTTGGAGTTTGTCGGGGTAATGGATCAAACTCCGCCGCCATTTTCCGCCAAGAAAGTGGATGGCATCCCCGCCTACAAGCTCGCCCGGAAGCAGAAAGGTGTTTTCCTGCGCCCGGTACGAGTGCAGATCGAATCCTTTGAAATATCGAGTTTCGATAACGATAGAGCGCAGTTTCAAATCGAGGTTTCATCCGGGACGTACGTTCGTTCTATTGCACACGAACTGGGGCGACGGCTGAGATGCGGCGGCCATTTGGAATCACTTCGGCGCAGCAGGTTTGCGGAATTTGCGCTTTCCGAAGCTCACAGTCTCCAAGCCATCGATTTAGCCCGCCAGAATGGACGGCTGGAGAGCCTATTGATCTGCCCGCGGGAGTTATTGCCTCAGATCCCCTCCGTCTCGGTTGCCGACGAAGTTGTTGCGCGGATACAAAGAGGCCAGCGTGTAACCCTCGCGGAACCCTCTTCGGCTTTGCAGGTGAAAGTTTACTCAGAACTGGGTGAGCTGGCTGCCATCGCCACGCGAATCTCGGACGCAGAGTTTCACGCCGGGGTAGTATTTGCGGAGTCCCGAAGCGCACAGGAAAGTATTCAGATGACAGGCGCGAACTAAGGGTCCGACCCGAATTCCGTGCAGAGACCGGATTCATACTCAATGTCTGATAACAAGTATTATGTAAAGTAGAGCTTAAGCACGACACGGGGGTTTCACCCTCCCGCTAATTAGGACGGTAGCGGGAGTTGGCCCTACACCCCGACAGCGATGCCGCGAAGGAACTTGGTCGCATGTCTAAGAAACGTTTCAAGGTCGGTATTGTGGGCCTGGACGCTGGCGGGAGTTGGGCTTCGCGCGCGCATCTTCCGGCGCTGCGTGCGCTCTCGGAAGACTACGAAGTCATCGGCGTAGCGAACCGGAGCCTGGCAAGCGCGGAAAAGGCCGCCGCCGCTACAGGACTGCCAAATGCTTTCGCCAACCTATCAGAGATGCTCTCCTCGCCGGACATCGACATCGTAGTGGTTACCGTCCGGGTCCAATATCACCTGGAGGTGGTGAGTTCGGCGATCGCAGCAGGAAAACACGTTTACTGCGAATGGCCACTTGGAAATGGCCTCGCCGAAGCCCAAGAGGTGGCTGCTCTGGCCCAGGCGAAAGGGGTTTTGGGCATAGCCGGTCTTCAGGCAAGGGTTGCGCCTGAAATCGTGTATGTCAAGCAGTTGATTTGTGATGGATTTGTTGGCGAACCTCTATCGACATCAATAGTCGCCACCGGCCTGCATTGGGGCGCTTCCATCGCCGCAAAGAATGACTATGAATACACGCTCGATCCAAAAAACGGCGCTACCATGCTGACGATTCCGG
>JAFAWN010000168.1 GCA_019241735.1 Terriglobales bacterium | reverse complement strand
ATGGTTCCGTTAAGCGCTCAACCGATCGCCGTAATTAACAAGCAATCGGCGGCTCAGAATCAGTTCACCTATGTCTTGGATGGTGACGGAACTGGTTGTCCCTTCGGCGCACACATCCGGCGGACGAATCCTCGCAACGCCGATTTGCCCGCGGGCTCGAACGGCTTGTTCGCGCGATTGTTTCACACACTTGGTTTCGGCAGCAAGAAGTTTCGCGATGACGTGCTGGCGTCGACCCGCTTTCACCGCCTGCTCCGACGCGGACGAGAGTATGGACCGGGCTTGTCTCCGGAGCAGGCCATTGCCGACGGTCCGGACACGGACGAACATGGCATTCACTTCATTTGCATGGCGGCTAACATCTCACGCCAGTTCGAATTCGTTCAGAATGCCTGGCTGATGAGCACGAAGTTCGATGCGATGACGGAAGAGAGCGATCCGCTGCTGGGCAACCGCCAAAGCGTTCCAGGATGTCCTTTCACGAACACTTTCTCAAGGCCGCAGGCGACTGGCGTGCGGAACCGCATTATGGACGTGCCGCAGTTTGTGACGGTACGTGGCGGCGCTTACTTCTTCTTGCCGAGCCTGAGCGCGTTGCGTTACTTGGCGGGGCTCAGTTAGATGTTTTGCAGTTTTCCGTCACGCATCGCGACGGTCCGGTCGGCGAACGCTGCTGCTTCCGGATTATGCGTAATCATCAGGATCGTTTGTCCGGTGCTCTTGTTCAGCTGGCACAAAATATCGAGCACGGCCTCCGAATTAGCAGTATCAAGGTTGCCGGTCGGCTCGTCGGCCAACAGAATCGCCGGTTGATTTACCAGCGCGCGGGCAATCGCGACGCGCTGCTGTTCCCCGCCCGAAAGCGCACGTGGACGGTGGTTCAACCTGTTTTGAATCCCAAGATGTTGCAGGATCTTTTCGAATCCGGGCGGCTCTTCCTGAATACCCGCTAGCGAGCGTGCGATTGCGATGTTGTCCTTGGCGGTTAGCGTCGGCAGCAGGTTGTATTTCTGAAAAACGAATCCAATCTCCTTTTGCCGCAATTCCGTGCGCTCGGATTCGCTCATTTGCCGCAAGTTCTGCCCACCGATCCAGACGTCTCCATCGGTGGGCGGCGCCAGACCTCCCAGGATATGAAACAAAGTCGACTTGCCCGATCCAGACGGCCCGATCACGGCAAGAAATTCTCCGGGAGGCACCTCGAGATCCACTCCGCGCAGGGCTTGCACCGGGACATCCCCCGTCTGGTAGGTCTTCTGGAGACCACGCACGCGAATGATCGGGTTGGAGCTATTCATACGCCAGTGCTTCTATCGCATCCTGGCGCGCCGCCTTCAGTCCCGGATAAATGGCTCCAAGCAACGCCCCGGCTATGGCGATCAACGCTGCCCAAGGCCACCAATCAGGGACATTGACAATCTGGAGCGAGGCGGGCTTTAGGGCCATTACCACCGACTTTGTTAGCAATGAAAAACCAATTCCGATCAGGCAACCGAGGAGCGCCAGCACTAGCGCTTCGCGCACCAGAATGTCGAGAATTGTGCGAGGCTTGGCACCGAGTGCTTTCAGGATTCCGATTTCGCGGGTGCGTTCCACCACCGCCGTATACATGGAGAGGAACACTACCAGAAAGCCCACCAGCACCGCCAGCCCGGTGATCACGCGGATGAATACCTTCAACTGCGGAATGTTGTTGATGTTGAATTGAGAAAGCACCGCCTGCATCGAAACAGCTTTCAAATTGCCTTTCAAAACTTCGTTCAAGCGAGCAACCTCCTGGTCAGTAAGCGCAGCATCATCAAGCTTCACCAAAATTTGCGAGATCCGCCCGGTGTTCGAAGTCAGATTCTGAAGCGTCGGTAACTGCACCATCAACCGTCCCAAAATCCCGCCTTGCATGATGCCCGAGATAGTGAACTCGTGATTCAGAAGCTTCCACTTTTGTCCCACATGGATGTGGTTTTGCTGAGCATAATATTGATCGATCAGCAGATCGTCCGGTTCGGTTGGAAGGCGTCCCGCCACCAGAGGAATGCCACCACTCATCTTTTCGAGCTCCGCAATGTTTACACCCTGAATGGTTGTTAGAAGCTCTGAGGTTGGCTGTCCCAAAACGCCCAGCGCCTGTTGTACATGGGGCTGTTTTGCGACCAGCCCGACGAAAGCATCTTTTGTCTGCCCCGTCCCGAAACTGATGGTCGCCCCGCCGTTGTCGGGCTTCAGGAAAATGTCTGCACCTGTTCCTTTCTGACGAGTAGCCGACTCCTGCAGCAACCCTCTGCTCAACCCGATGAGGGTCAGTATCGACATCACCTGAACGCCAATTACCAGCGCTGAAAGTAACGTGCGCACCCATCTATGCCGCAAGTTTTCCAGAACGAGTTTGTTAATCATTCACTGCTCTAAGGCTGGCTTGCCAAGAAGTCTTGCACTACCCGCACGATCGGCTGATGTTCTCCCTCCACGCGCCGGTTCAAGGATCGCATGGTTTCGTCGCTGATGCGATTTGCCAACATGGACAACGCCCAGTTCACTTCCGGCTTTTGGTCGAGTAAAGACCGGCGCACTACAAAGCAGGCGTTGTAAGGAGGAAATGCCTTCCTATCATCTCTCAGCATCATTATTTTCGGATTG
>JAFAWN010000474.1 GCA_019241735.1 Terriglobales bacterium | reverse complement strand
AACTTCGCCGACGTTTGGCGCGAGTTGGAGTAAGCCTTAATCCCGCAGTCAACTCTCTTGTGCTTTCCTCCGCGGTCGGCGCACGAGCTCCCCGCTGCAATTCATGCACTTTCCCAGCATTTTCGAGAAACACTCGGGGCAGAAGGTGCACTCATACGAACAGATGAATGCCTCGGCCTCCACCGCCAGGACGGTATTGCACTTTTCGCAGCGATTTTTCATTTCCAGACTCATGTGATCAGCGCTGATGGGCGGGCTTTCCAGGCAGTACTGGAGCTAGTCCGGCCTTGCGCAGTTTGGCGTTCAGGGAAGCCAGGATTTCCTGTTTTAAGTCATTCCATTGCGTAATCCGGATTTCCGCGGCATACTTACTTTCCCCGAACAACTCCAGAACTTGGGAGGGTACGGCCCGCTCCCCACTTTCAACCACTTTTAATACCGCATCAAGATCAGCGTCCGCTTCCGTTAACCCCGGCGGGGCAGACGCCTGAGAAGCATCTTTCGTCAGAATCCCGGTAATCCCCATCTCAATGTCCGTCAGATATTTTTTCGTGGCGGCATCCTTTCCGCTCACCCGCTTCTTTAGATCGGAAATTTGTTTCTGCACCACCGCAATTTCGCGTAGAGCTTTCCTTGTGGATAGGTTTTCTGCGAATATTTCCTGAGCCACATGCAGTTGCTGGCTAAGAACTTGTGGAGTCGCCGCGGAGCGTGGATCCATTACCACTTTCAGCGGCTGGCTGAAAACCTTTCCGTCTACCGACAAACGCACCTCATAGTTGCCGGGGACCACGCGCGGAGCTCTGGCGGCGAGGAAACCATCGTCGTCGAGCTCATCGGTCGAAACTCCATTCGACCCTCCCCAAGCGAGGTTCCAAACAAGGCGGTGCATTCCCGGGGAGTTTTCCAGCTTCGCTGGTTTGACGAACCACCGCTCGGCTATCGCGCGCGAAGAGCGTTCTAATTCGTGCGGCTCTGTCAGCGAAAATCGGCGTACCAGACGCCGTTGATCATCAAGAATATCCACCGCTAGGTTAGTGGGGGTGTTTCTCAAGTAATAATCAATGCAGGCCCCCTCCGGCGGATTGTCAGCGGCAGGTTCTTCTGGGGGCAGCGGCGTTCCAGGAAAGTTGTCATTATCCACACGGACCGCGGTCGCCGGAGAGTACAGCCAAGCACTCGCACCTCCCGGAATTTCAGAGATTTGCCGCAACAGCGCGATGTCATCAAGTATCCAGAACGCGCGCCCGTGGGTAGCCACAACGAGGTCGTCGTCGTGGATGGCTATATCCCGAATAGATGTCACCGGCAGATTCAGCTGCAATGACTGCCAATGAGCGCCATCGTCGAACGAAACGTAAATGCCAAATTCGGTTCCGGCAAATAGCAGCCCACGCTTCTGAGAATCTTCGCGAACCACACGCACGAATGAGTGCGGGTCTATGCCTGCATTAATTTGCTGCCAGGTGGTGCCGTAATCGTGGGTTTCGTAAATATAAGGTTTCTGGTCATCCAGTTGATGCCGGTCAACGACGGCGTAAGCCGTTGCCGGATCAAAGTGTGAAGCTTCAATAAACGTGACGTCACTCCAGACTTCGATCCCGCGCGGAGTGACCTCCTTCCATGTCTTTCCGCCATCCTGCGTAAGGTGAATAAGACCAGTATCGCTGCCTGCCCAAATCAAATCCTTATTGAGAAACGATGGAGCAATCGTCGACATTACTCCATATCCGCCGCGCTTGGCCTCTTCCAGCGTAGGGCTATCTTTCGGGGCGGTTGGGCCCGACGCGCCGGTCAGGTCAGGGCTGATCGTTTCCCAATGGAGTCCGCCGTCAACCGTTTTCATGACGTACTGAGTCCCTAAATAGAGGCTGGTCTTATCCACCGGGGAAAAAAGCAATACCGGCGACCATGGGTCGCGATATTTGTGCTCCGCAACCTCGAGACCAAAGCTTGGTGCGGGCCACGGCGTAACGTCCTGACTCAGCGAGGTGCGCCGGTTAAAACGCAGAATTTGCCCGAAGGGTCCGCTGTCATAAAGAATGTCTGGGTTATTGGGATCGATCGCGATGTATCCGCTTTCGCTGCCACTGGCGGTGATCCAATCGCGCGCCGAGATCTTTCCGTGGTCGGTGCGATTGGGTACGGCGGCGCTGCCGCTGTCCTGCTGGGCCCCGTAAATCATGTATGGGAACTGATTGTCGGTAGTGACGTGATAGAACTGCGCCGTCGGCTGGTTGTACCAGGAACTCCAGGTTTCGCCCCGATTCAAGCTGATGGAAGTTCCCTGATCGGTAGCCAACAGCAAGCGGGAAGAATCTTTAGGGTCAATCCAAAGTTGATGATAATCGTCGCCGCCGGGCGCGCCGCGCAAAACGGAAATTGTCTTACCACCATCTTCTGACCGGTAGAGCGCAACATTTGGCACGTAAATGACTTCGGGATTTTGAGGATCAACGGTGATCCCATTGAAGTACCATGCGCGGCTTATAAGCCGCGAGTCTTCATTTTCCAGCCGCCAGTTCGCTCCGCCATCATCGGAGCGGTAAAGCCCGCCCTTTTTCGCAGCAATCAAAGCGTAAAC
>JAFAWN010000368.1 GCA_019241735.1 Terriglobales bacterium | reverse complement strand
CCGTCGGGGATGGCACGCGTAAGAGAGACTGCCTCGAGCTGAACATAAACTCCGCCGTCACGCTCTTGTAAACGCCAATAAGAGTTCAATCGCCACAAATATCCATTGTCGTTGCCCTCTGGGCGACGCCGTTCATTGAAGCTTCCAGCATTCTCAACTTCTAAAATTTGGGTGCTGTGGGAACGACTTAGGGCGTGGGTCTCATCCAACGACGTGTAATCGATGGAAAACTGCGCGTCCAGGAAGACGGTCACAACTTTTGTCCGTTTGAGGCGAAGCCAAACATCAAAGTGTCCGGCATTTCTTCGGAGTAATTTCGACTTCTGTACCTCCGGCCAGTAGTACTTATACTGTTCATTGTAATTTTGGAGAAACAGCAATGTTCTATTGAGGTTCGCGCCGGGGATAAATACAATTCCCCGCCAGTGATGGATCATTCCGCCGGGGACCGCGCTCGTACTCTGCGACGGTTCGACAATAATTTCGCCGCTTTTTAGGCGTGCGTACACAGCGTCACCCATGCTCCGAGCAAGAGCATCAGGCCAGAGAAATTGGTCGGACCTTAATCCGCCGTACATACGTTGTTCTGTTGTTTCCACGTATTTGTCGAAGGCGATTGCCGCATCCGCTTTGAGTTCCGCTGCCGCTGCTGGCTGATTCCAGGACAGAGTCCCAAGTAGCACGATAAGGCATCCGCACAGCCATGCCTTGCAGCCTTTAACCACACTGACCTGAGCTATGATGGGCTGCGATGCCCGCTGATCCCCCCATGTTGATCCGGTTCGGCGTGTTTGAAATGGATTGCGCCAGCCGGGAGTTGCGGAAATCTGGCGCGCGCGTCCGCGTGCAAGACCAGTCATTTCAAGTCCTCCTCGCCCTGGTGCAGCATCCGGGGATGGTAGTTAGCCGCGAAGATCTGCGGAAACAACTCTGGCCGGAAGATACGTTTGTCGATTTCGACCATGGCCTGAGCACTATTGTTAATAAGCTGCGCGAAGCTTTAGGCGACTCCGCCTCCAACCCGCGGTTCATTGAAACCCTCGCGAAACGCGGATACCGTTTCATTGCGACCGTGGAGAAGCACGAGCGTGGAAGCAAAGTAACGGAAGGTTCGAACAGGTCGACCGACCACATACCCGCTGGCCAGGCACAGCCCGCCCGGCCACTGTTGACGACTGCCGATGAGCTTCCGTTCGTCCGGCGTGGCCGGGTGCGCGCGCCGTTCGCACTGATTCAAATTATGTATCTCAGTTTTTACGTGGCAGCCCTCGCCAGGCTGCCTCGGATTGAACAACTGCTCGACGATGCGTTCGGAAAATCCCATTGGCTCACCATTCTGCTAATTATCTCGGGGGTGGCGGGAATCCCTGTCCGTTTTTATTTGTTGTCTGCAATTGCGTTTGACCTCGCTAATCTCAGCAATAAATTTAAGACCTTATTTCCAGCCATCTTTCTGATTGATGAACTGTGGTCGCTCGCGCCTTTTTTGCTCGCCCCACAAATCGGCCTGGGACTGGCTTTCGCCGTGACTGCGGCCCTCACTTACGTTCCTTTCGCGCAGCGCACGCTGGTGCTAATGAATGACCGGTCCAGGGCAGGCAATCTGGAACATCGCGCCGCTTCACCTTCCTAGTGGACGCGGCGAATACGAACCAGTTGCTCAAAGCAAAGTTGGCCGACGAGCATAAGGCGATCGCGAGGGCATTGCTGGAAATTTTTCCCATCCCCGCAACGCCGACAAACAGCCGCATCAATAGCAGGTTTCCCCCCAGTGATACCCCGCCATTACTCAGATGAAAGCGCAGAAGGCGAACCCAGGGTTCTCGACCCATGCCTCGCGTTCGGTCCGCCCAGGTAAAACTACAGTGCCAGAGAAAGTTATGCAGAAGTGCACACTCCACTGCGATTGCGGTAGCGGCCAGGTAATTTACGTTCATTGCGCTCAATGCCGCTAGCACCGCTAATTGAACTCCAATGCCGATCGCTCCTACCAGGGCAAATTTAAGAAGGCGAAGCCCAGTGCTTGGCGTCCTGCTTTTGCGTAGACCGTTCAATCGATTTTCTCCTCGCAATACAGAACTTTTGCATGGCGAATAATCGAATTCACAAGCATTAATGCCATTCCACAGATTGCTATTACCCCGCCAATGTCGAACAGCCGTAGTCGCATCCCAGCAATTTCGACCATCGAATATTTCAGGAGGGCCAGATTTCCAACGGCGAGCAGGATGCGGATCTCGGTTGGCCCGAATTTCCAATAGGACAACTCAAACTTGCCAAGAGTGTAAGTGGTCAGATAGGCCTCGATCGAAAGCAGCAGAAACCCAGTTAACATTCCGACCCCAATCCCCGGATTTATGTAGCCGGATAGCGCAAGGCCGGCCGTCATACAAAGCGCGGCTATGCTGTCTGAAATGTGATCGATATAAAAACCATAGCGCGGCCGCTGCTGATTGCGTACCCGGGCCAAAGTGCCGTCGAGGCTGTCTCCAAACCAGTTCAGCGCCAGGCAGGCCACACCTATTACGAGGGCCGCGGGTCGTTGCTTCGCCAGTACATAGCAGCCGCCTGCGGCACATTGCGCAAAGAACCCGAGAACGGTCAAATGATCGGGCTTAACCCAGGCCGGTATTTTGGCGGCCAGCCGGATCAGTAATTTCTTCTCCGGGACGGCTAGAAAACTCTGCTGCAGCCGGGCTGCTTCGAGAAATGTAGGAAGAGATCTCGTACGCCACGCGTTGTTGGAAAAAGTCTCATGATGCCTCATCCTTGGACGGGCGAATGTCGGAGAGTTGATTTCGGCCATTGGTAGCCTCCTGTTCCCGCTGCAATATCCCGCACATCGGCAGCAGGCGGCAATACACCGGGTATCAGATTCTCCTCAGAAAAATCTCATCTCGTAACTTCAAGGCAGCAAAGCTCATGGGGCGCCGGCTGGCGGGTAACAACGGGCAATCACTCACGATTTCCTGATCCCTAGCCGAGGATTTCAACGAATTTTTACCTTCCGCTTTACCTGATTCGAAAATCCTGCATCATAAGGCGGTCAGGCGTGGCGTGGTTGATCAACCTGAGATTTGTATTCCCTATAGTCGGGTGCTAACATCCACTGTCGCAATCATTAACGGAGGCGTTTTCTATGGCGAGAAACGATGGCGGTTTGAATATTTTGTGGTTTGTCGCAGGAATCGGAGTCGGCGCGTTAGCGGGCGTGTTGTACGCGCCGCAAGCGGGCGAGGAAACCCGGGAAGAACTATGGGCAAAGGCCGAAGCGGGCCGCGACTTTGTTCGCGAGCGCACCCGCGGAGTGCGGGAGCAGGCGTCCGACTGGGCGGAGCGCGGTAAAGACGTTCTAAACCAGCAAAAGGAGCAGTTCCGGTCTGCCTATGAAGCCGGCAAGCAGGCGTATCAGGAAGCCACCGCAGGTTCGTCACCGTCCGCCTCATCCGCGGGACCTGCGAAAAGCGTCTAAGCGGAAGTTTTGGGCTTGGGAATTGCTATGGATAATCAAACACTGCTGAGCGCAACTTTTATCGCAATCGCCGCTGCTGTCGTGCTCCAAGCCGGCATTCTTGTCGCTATGTATCTTACCGTACGCAAATTGGCGGCTCTGGGTGAAAACCTTGCAAATCAAGTGAAAGATAAGGCGCTGCCTTTGATTGACACTGGCCAGGGGATCGCTAATAAAGCAAATGGGATGCTGGCCGAGTACAAACCGAAAATCGACGGAATGATCGAAAACGTCTCGGAAACCATCACCACCGTGCGCGCGCAAATCGAGCGCATTGACGGCGCCCTTACCGAAATTGTTGACCGCACCCGGTTGCAGGTCATTCGCGCGGACGACATGATGAGTCACACCATGGACAAGATCGAAAAGACCGGAGAGACAGTACAGAACACCGTACTTTCTCCAGTTCGCCACATTTCAGGTTTATTCCACGGCGTAAGCACCGGGGTTGAGGTTTTCATGGGCAAGCGCCGGCGGCAGCGAAATGGTAATTCCCAGGATGAAATGTTTATCTAAGGTCTGGGTTTCGTACAAACACTAAAGGCAGCGCGTTGCGCTGCCTTTTCTTTTTGCAGCGATGAATTGAATCGAAACGTGCCCAATCAAGGAAAAGAACTTACTGATTGCGGCCCATGATCCAGCCGCCACCCACCACCACGTCCGCGTCATAAAATACAGCAGCCTGGCCCGGCGTGACCGCGCGCTGAGGACATTCAAACGTGATCATCACCTCGTCTTCAGCGATCTGCTCTACTATTGCCGGCGCTGGTTCGTGCCGGTGGCGAATCTTAACCGCTACCGACATGGGCTCGGATAACGAATCCACGGAAACGAAATTGAGATGCTTAGCACGTAATGTGTGCGTGTAAAGCTCCGCTTCATTTCCGACGACCACGCGTCGGGAATCGCTGTCGATCTGTATGACGTAAAGCGGAGAGCCTGTCGCCACACCCAAACCCTTGCGCTGGCCTACGGTGAAATTGTGTACGCCGCGGTGCTCGCCGAGCGCACTTCCGCCGGTGGTGACCACCTCGCCCGCCGCTTCGGGCATCGCCCTTCCCTCCTCGGCAAGGTAGGAGGCGATAAAACTTTTATAGTCTCCTCCTGGAACAAAGCAAATTTCCTGCGAATCGAGCTTGTCGGCAAGAGCCAGACCGTGGCTGCGCGCCAGTTCCCGCACTTCCGACTTCGTCATGTTGCCGATGGGAAACAGAGTGTGGCTCAGCTGGTCTTGAGTCAACCCAAAGAGAAAATACGTTTGGTCCTTCGCCCGGTCGCGGGGCCGCTGGAGCAGCCACCGCCCACCAACATCGTCAAACTCAACCCTGGCATAGTGTCCCGTGGCGACGGTGTCCGCGCCAATCTGCCGGGCCATGGTCAGCAACTGGTCAAACTTTAAGTGATTGTTGCAAAGGCTGCAGGGGATTGGAGTTCGTCCCGCAAGATACTCCTCGACGAAAGGACGCACCACATCCCGCTCGAACCGCTCCTGATGATTGACAACATAATAAGGAATGCCGAGCTTCTCCGCCACGCGCCGCGCATCGTGAACATCGTCGAGCGAGCAGCAGCGACCATGTCCACCTTCCGGTCCGGCCTGACCTACCAGCCGGCGCTGGTCCCAAAGCTGCATGGTCAGGCCAATGACTTCATGGCCCTCAGCGCGCAGCAAGGCGGCTACCGCGGAGGAATCAACGCCGCCCGACATGGCTACAGCAATAGGAGTGGAAGCTGGCATATATTCCGGAAACTGGCCACAAAGATAAAGGCCGATTTTCTGAGTAGCACGTATTAGCGGACGAGCGCTTCTCTATTATAGATTGGTGATAGCTCTCTGAGCCGGGCCACCGTTTCCGGAACAAGCTGGAGGGCGAAATCGACGTCTTCGGCAGTGTTTTGTTTTCCCAGGCTAAAGCGAACACTGGCCCGCGCACGCTCCGGAGGCAGTCCCATTGCGGTTAGGACATGTGAAGGCTCGATGGCCCCCGAAGAGCAAGCAGCGCCGGTAGAAACTGCCAGACCTTTCAGATCCAGCGCAATGATGAGCGCTTCGCCCTCGAGAAAATCAAAATAAATATTCGTGGTGTTTGGAACACGGGGGACGCCACTGCCGTTTACTCCAGACGCCTCCACCGCATCGATGAGCGATCGTTCCAAGCGGTCGCGCCAGCCGGCAATGCGGACATTGCTACTATCGTGAAAGCCCTTACACGCCAACTCCGCGGCCTTGCCCAGTCCTACAATCCCGGGAACATTTTCTGTCCCCGCTCGCCGGGAACGTTCATGGTTTCCGCCATGCAGCATGGGCCGCAGGTGGGTTCCCTTGCGTATGTAAAGAGCGCCAATTCCCTGCGGAGCATGCATCTTATGGCCCGAAATGGAGAGCAGGTCGCAGCCGATATCCCTTACATCGATGGGAACTTTTCCTGCCGCCTGGACGCCGTCCGTGTGGAAGTAAACATCGGCTTGCTCCGCAATCCTGCCGATTTCGTGTACTGGTTGCAACACGCCCGTTTCATTATTTGCCATCATTATGCTGATCAGCTTGGTATTGGGGCGCACAGCGCGCCGAATGTCATCCGGGCTCACCAATCCCTGCCCATCGACCGGAACATAGGTGATCTCACAGCCTGCCGACTCCAGATGTTTGCAGGTGTTCAGCACAGCATGGTGCTCAACCGTCGAAGTTATGCAATGGTCGCCCGGCTGGAGCAGTCCGAAAAGAGCTAGATTGTCAGCCTCGGTGCCGCCACCGGTGAAAACAATTTCCGATGCTCGACAACCCAACATTCCGGCAACGGCCTCCCGCGCACGTTCCACTGCGGCACGTGACTCCTGCCCATGATGATGAATGGAGGAGGCATTCCCAAACTTCCCCATAAAATAGGGTTGCATCGCCTCGAAGACTTCGGGCAGTAGCGGCGTCGTAGCGTTATTGTCGAGGTAAACCCTTCGCATGCGATTATTTTACGCTCCGACCAGGTCTTGATTTCGAGTTTGAGACGGCAACATTAAGAGGAGCGTACCACCCGTCGCGGTTCGACCCCGGGATTCTATTTCTGGTTTTTTCTACTCCTGCCTCTTGCCGTGAATGCCGGATTTTTGTCGAACATTCGGTTTAGTGGCGGTTACGAGCTGACATCGGGTCCCTCTGGTCCTTTAAAGTGCAACAGTTTTCCTCCGGGCTGCCGCCCGGTAATGCAAGCTGCACATTACAAAACATCTAACGAGGCGCTCGAGTGGCACTTCGACTGCGAATGTAATTCGGTGGAAGCGGATGTGTCTCGCTCCTAAAACTGGAACTTTAGTAACCACTGAGCTTTAAATTGAGGAGAAATCGAATGCGCCGCAATCGTCTTTCTGCCGTCACTTTTTTGTCAGCTGCTTTCTTTTCGCTGGTCCTGGTTTTCTCTGGATCCGCGGCCGCTGACAGCATGAATTTCATCGGGCCCGGTGGAAACAATTCCGTGGGGTCTATACCTATCCGTACAATTTCTCCATCAATGGTGGCCCGTCCACGCCGCTGATTTGTGACACGTTCGATAACGATGTTACGGCGGGCGAGACTTGGACTGCGACGGAATCCTCGATTCGCGGCGGCACCGGACTATTCGGTGCGACCTCTTCGCTGCAGTACAAAGCTGCAGGCATCATCTTCGACACGATCCTGGGCGTTAATGGAGTTACGCTGAACGGAAACGTGTCGAACTCCAGCGATGCTAACTGGGCAATCTGGGCGCTGTTTTCGAGCACCGCGCGTAATTCCTCTTATTTCACCGGCGATGCCAACGCCAACAACATTTACAATGCCGCGCTCGCTGCTGCACAGAATGCTCCTAACAGCGATTTCGCTGGATTGGTTCTGTATGTTCCGAATGCCACCGGGCAGACACTAAACGGACAGCCTTGGGGAGGCACGCCGCAGGAATACATCGGATATGTCGCCGTGCCCGATGCCGGAGAGATCAGCTTGATCGGATCTCTCGGGATGCTGATGCTGGCAGGGTTCGCGTCGCGCAAGCGGCTGGGACTGCACTGCGTGGTAGGCAACGCAAGGTAGAAGGATGTTCTAGCGCCCTCCCGCGCAATGCGGGAGCCGGCTTGGCGATTGAGATCTTCCCCTCGCTGCTTATCGATGCGCTTTCAAGATTCTTTCCGCGTGCAAACTCTGTAACGCCTGGACCCGTACTTCTCCCCGCTGCAGCGCCGCGATTCCTTCGGCTGCGGCGCGAGCCGCTGAGATGGTCGTGATGGTTGGAATCCGGCCGGTGACCGCGGCCCGGCGAATCGCCTTCTCATCGAAAAATGGATCCGCTCCGTGCGGCGTGTTTACGAT
>JAFAWN010000117.1 GCA_019241735.1 Terriglobales bacterium | reverse complement strand
ATCTTCCTGCTCGCCGAGAACCCGGGGGAACTCCTGCCCACCATCCGTTCTCGTTGCATGTCCGTGCCACTGTGCCCGCTATGCATGCAGGAAGTGGAAGAATATTTGGCGCAGCATCGCCCCGAATGGAATGCTAAACAACGCGCTCTGGTCGCGCGTCTTTGCGAAGGAGCTGTAGGACGCGCAAATAGCTTTGATCTTGAATCGTTTGAGGCCGCGCGCAGTAACGCGCTAAGCATCATCAACTCTGCAATCGGCAGAGCGGACCACAGTGAATTATTCCGGGTAACCGAAACTTACCGCGCTGGAGGCGATGGCCGGGCGAAATTTGAAACCCTGCTTCGGACGCTCTACTCACTATTGCGGGATCTGCTGGCCATGAAGTCTGCCGTGCCGGAATTTATCCGAAATACTGACATTGAATCGCAACTGCGAAAAATTGCCGACAACATCGATTTGGATTGGATTGCCACAGCTTCCGACCGCTTATCCGAAGTCGAGCGAGGCATGCGAAGAAACCTGTTGCGCCCACTTTCACTGGACGCGTTTGCCGCATCACTGGAGCCGTGACCCGCGGGCACATACCTGGTTGTCGCCGACCAAAAGGATTAGGCAAAACAATTCCAGCTTTCAGATTGTCAGATGTCGGGGTCGTGTGCTACGGTAATGGGCAATTCACGCCCCAGCATCCTCAAAACTTCAGCTGCTCCAGCTTATGGCTTGCTCAAAGCGTGCGAATAGGTGGTTGCCATGAAAGATACGATCGATTCCATCCCAGCGGAAAGACCTCCCCAGGAGGATTTCGCCAATCGCAAGCTGATCCGCCCTTCCTTGACGCGCGCAGATCATAACCACAATTCGCAGCCGTCCGGCGAACGCCGCGAGCGCCCAGAACGTTTCGAGCGCCAAGAACGCGGAGAGCGAAACTCCAATGGCGGGGGCAGGAAGTCGGCGCCGCCCGACCAGACCAATGCCGAGAATTTTTATTATCAAAAGCAGATGCAATCGAAAACTGCCATGGTCGTGGTGCTATGCGACGGCGAAGAGATCCGCGGCACCATTGAGTGGTATGACAAGACTTGCATCAAATTGAGCCGTACGGGCGCACCCAATCTTATGATTTACAAGCCATCGATTCGATACATGTATAAGGAAGGGGAGAACACTAAGTAATCTGCGCCCCTCAGCCTACAGCTTCGGCAGCACAATTCCCTTCTGTGATTGGTATTTCCCTTTTCTGTCTGCGTAACTGGTCTCGCAAACCTCATCGGATTGAAAAAAAATGATCTGGCAGAGCCCTTCATTGGCATAGATTTTGGCAGGCAGCGGCGTAGTGTTTGAGATTTCCAGAGTTACAAATCCTTCCCACTCCGGTTCAAAGGGCGTCACATTGACAATAATCCCGCAGCGCGCGTAGGTAGACTTTCCCACGCAGATGGTCAACACATCCCGCGGAATCCTGAAGTATTCAACCGAGCGTGCCAGCGCGAATGAATTTGGCGGGACGATCGCGCAGTCGGAGCGCACCGTGACGAAGGAACGGTCATCGAAGTTCTTCGGATCGACTACCGTGCAATTTACATTAGTAAAGATCTTGAATTCATCGGCGACCCGCAAGTCATATCCGTAGGAAGACAGGCCGTAGGAAACTACCCCCTCGCGCACCTGTTTTTCCGCGAAGGGATTGATCATGTCGTGATCGTGCGCCATCTTACGAATCCAGCGATCGCTTTTCAGCATGAAG
Organism: Terriglobales bacterium; assembly: GCA_019241735.1. Classification (GTDB taxonomy): domain Bacteria; phylum Acidobacteriota; class Terriglobia; order Terriglobales; family Acidobacteriaceae; genus JAFAWN01. The sequence goes on along the minus strand of JAFAWN010000117.1, from coordinate 5,524 downwards.
CTCCTTGAATTTTGATTTTCTGCGCCGGCGGACTCATGATGGACCTTGCCACATCCGCAGTGGGTCATCTTACGGGAGAAAAGCTGTCGTTGACAATCTTAGTTATGTCCCTTAGCATCAATAACTTGGTGGAGAACATTGACTCTGCCATCGGGAGCCGCGCGTGATCAAGCTGGACATCATCAATGAAGTGGTTAACAAGACGGGGATCACGAAGACTAAGGCCGAACTGGCGGTCGAGACCGTTTTCGACAGCATGAAACGGTCGCTTTCCAAAGGCGATCGTATTGAGCTGCGGGGGTTTGGCGTATTTAATGTGCGCCCGCGCAAGACTGGAATTGGCAGAAACCCTCGCACCGGCGCCGAGGTTTCCATCCCGCCCGGCAAAGCTGTTCGCTTTAAACCGGGCAAGGAATTACAGTCCATCGAATAGGCCATTTCGCGCCTCGCATTAAAGGCCAGTCATCAAAGCATAATGTCTGACTCTTTAGCTCCTTCGTTTGCCTCCACCCCGTCCTACCATCTGCCTGAAATTTTCGCGGTGGCGCCGCCGAAGCAGCGTTATTGGCTTCATCTCCTTTTGCTCCTGGCAACCATTTTCAGCACCCTGGTGGTCGGCGCGCGGATGCAATTCAACTTTCTGCACAATCTGCCAATTTTCTGGATGGGTACCGATTCGTTGCCTTTCTTTCCGCTGCACTGGGCGCTGCAAAATCCGTCGCGGCTTCTTCTCGGGCTGCCTTTCTCCGGCGCGCTGATGTTGATTCTGATGTCCCACGAGATGGGGCACTATCTCTACTGCCGCCATTACGGAGTTTTTGCGACGCTGCCATTCTTTATACCTGCGCCTACGCTTGTAGGGACCTTGGGAGCCTTTATTCGCATTCGTTCAGCAATTCGCTCGCGGTCGGCGCTCTTTGATATCGGCATCGCCGGCCCCATTGCCGGATTTGTTGTGGCGCTAATCACGCTGGTTATTGCCCTACCGCACTCGAAACCCATGCCGTTAATTGGCTTTTCACAAAACATTCAACTGGGATATCCCTTAATATTCCGGATGGTCTGGCGTGTGATTCACCCGGCAAACTTGCCGGCCACGCCGGCAATGTTGCAGCGGTTGAATTTTCATCCCGTGGTTATTGCAGCGTGGGTAGGCATGTTTGCCACGGCTTTGAATCTGCTGCCTGGTGGCCAACTGGACGGCGGCCACATCGTCTTTTCCATTGCGCCACGCGCTCATAAGTGGATCTCGACCTTAAGCATACTGGCGCTCATACCACTGGGAATTTATTGCTGGACAGGTTGGCTGATCTGGTCGGTCCTATTGCGGCTTAGCGGGATGCGGCATCCAGTGGTGGCGAAGCGGCCGGTTATCAGTGGATGGCGGTTATGGCTGACCGCTCTTTCGGTGGTCATGCTGATTGTTACTTTGACACCGTCTCCCTTTGCGCACAGTTCATTGCTGGAAGTGATCCGCGACTTTCGACGAGGATAGCGGGGTCACGTTTATAATTTCTGTTCCGGCGTTCCGTTTCCCTAACAGGTTCCTTTGCAAGGATTAAATTTGCTCGATTTTCTAGGCGATTTACGGCGAACGCATATGTGCGGCGAGCTGCGATTATCCGACGGCGGGATTCCCGCTGTGCTCATGGGCTGGGTCAACCGTCGCCGCGACCTGGGCAATCTGATCTTCCTGGACGTGCGCGACCGCAGCGGCATCACTCAAATAGTTTTCAATAAAGAACGGGACCCAGGCCTCCACGCGAAGGCGGAATCGCTGCGCAATGAATACGTAGTGGCCGTGGTGGGCACGGTCAAACAGCGCGACCCCAGCACGGTCAATCCCAATATTCCCACCGGCGAAGTGGAGCTGGTGGCCGAACAATTACGAATTCTTAACGATTCCCGTCAGCCTCCGTTTCTTCCCGGTGAATCCGTTCTGCCTAATGAAGAGATGCGGCTGAAGTATCGATACATCGATTTGCGACGCGACGTCATGCAAAAGAATATTGAGCTGCGGCATAGCGTGGCTGCAAGCATTCGCAATTATTTGTCGGTGCACGGGTTTTTCGAGATTGAAACGCCGTTTATGACGCGTTCCACGCCGGAGGGCGCGCGCGATTATCTTGTCCCCAGCCGGGTGCAGCCGGGTTCGTTTTATGCGCTGCCGCAATCCCCGCAGATGTTTAAGCAGATTCTGATGATTTCAGGCTTCGACAGATATTTTCAGATTGTCCGCTGTTTCCGGGATGAAGACCTGCGCGCCGACCGTCAGCCGGAATTCACCCAAATCGATCTGGAGATGTCATACCCGCAGCAACAGCAAGTATGGGAAGTGGTGGAAGGTTTTTTAACTGCAGCATTCAAAACTGCGGGCCACGAAATTAAAACCCCCTTTCCCCGCATGAGCTATGACCAGGCGCTGCGCCTGTATGGCAACGATAAGCCCGACCTGCGGCTTCCGCCGATGATGGACGTGCGCCAGGCAGGTACGCCGGGAGAACTCGACGAATTCACTTCCAAATTCAAGATCCGCAAAGATTTGCCCGTACAGCTGATCAGAATTCCGAAGGCCGGAGATATTTCGGGTACCGAGCGGCGCACGATCGGAACTTATGGGGCGTATCAGCAGGCGCAAGCTGCGTCATTTATCCAGTTGATGACCGACACCAAACGGTTCGCCAGGGATTTTCCTGCATTGTCCGAGAAATTGATTCAGTCAGCAAAAATTGAGCCCGACGATCTATGGCTTCTAGCCGGCGCACTGCAAACGGATGCCACTTCTACCGCGCAAAGCGTCGAACACTTCTGCGCGCGTTGCGGATTCCTGCGCCTCGATCTCGCTCAGAAGTACGCCGCCAAACATCGGGCATTCGAAAAGACAGGTCAATCGGAAAAAGATTTCAAGTTTTTGTGGGTAACGGATTTCCCCATGTTTGAGTGGGATGCAGCCGCACGGCGATGGAATCCGGCGCATCATCCCTTTACCTCGCTGCACGAGGAGGATATGGCGAAACTCGAAGCGAACCTTGACACCGTCCACGATCCGGCATCGCCGCTTGGGGAAATCCGGGCGTTGGCCTATGACGTGGTGCTTAACGGCACCGAACTTGGCTCGGGATCCATTCGCATTCATCGCCAGGACATTCAGAAAAAAATTTTCCAGGCTCTGGGGATGTCGGAAGAAGAAGCAAAGTCCCGCTTCGGATTTTTTCTCGAAGCCCTCGAGTATGGCACCCCACCCCATGGCGGCATCGCGCTCGGATTGGACCGGATCGTGATGATCCTTGCCGGCGCCGACAGCCTGCGCGAAGTGATTCCCTTCCCCAAGACCGCGAGAGCCGTAGACTTGATGGTAGACGCACCCACCCCAGTGAGCGAAGCACAGTTGAAGGAGTTGGGGATAAAAACCACGCGCTGAGTGCTCGGGTTGGGTTTCAGTTTCTCAACGTCTTCCCGGTCTTCAATGTGTATTGGATTCTCTCCTGCGTTTTTCTTTCGCCGCACAGAGATTTAAACGCTTCGCGCTCTAGGTCCAGTATGTAGTGCTCACTTACCAGAGTTCCAGGCGTGACATTGCCTCCGCAAATTACCTCGGCGACTTTGGTTGCAATCTTTACTTCATGATCGGAGATGTAATCTCCCTGCCTCATCAAGTGCACTCCCATCTTTAAAGCCGCGAGAATGTTTTCGCCGGGAGCCGGAATGTCGGTCCGAATTTGCGGCGGCTGATAACCCTCGCGCACCATCGCCAGCGCGCGGGTCTTTGCGTCGGTGAGCAGGCGCTCGCGGTTCATCGTAATATTGTCGGAATCTCTAACGAAGCCGAGGCGGCGCGCCTCTACAGCCGAGGTTGCAACTTTTGCGGTGGCAATCGTTTCAAAAGCCTGTTTCAGGGCTTCCATCATTTCGACCGATTCCCCGCGTCCGCCCGGCCGAATGGACTCCGCCTCGGCCAGCGCGCGTATTAGCATCTCCTTGCAGCCACCTGCGCCGGGAAGAAGGCCGACGCCGACTTCTACCAGCCCGATGTAAAGCTCCGCGTGAGGCTGCAGCGCGGGCGCATGAAGCGAAATCTCGGCACCTCCACCCAGCGTCAATCCAAACGGCGCGACCACCACGGGCTTTTGCGAGAACTTAACCGCCTGGGTCATGCTCTGGAAATTTCGGATCGCCACATCGACCTCGTCCCATTCCTCATCCTGAATGGACAAGAGCAAGAGCATAAGATTCGCGCCCGCCGAGAAATTCGCCGCATCATTGGTGATTACGAAGCCGTCCCAATTCTCTCCTGGTTTGCCAGACTTCAACGTTTGCAGTATGAACTGGACAATATCGGGGCCAATAGCATTCATCTTCGAATGAAACTCGATACAGGCGATACCATCTCCAAGATCGATTAATGATGCCCCAGCATTTTTCTGTACTACGCCGTTCGATTTCTTAGCGTCTGCAACTGACCGGATGCCGGCAGAAACTTTGATGGGGTTGTAAGTTGCCGACTCCAGATTGAAGTATGAGCGGCCAGAATTATCATCGGCGTACCAGGATTTCCGATCCGCGGCCATCAGTTTTTCCACATTCGCGCCTATGACACGACCTTCTCGTTTCATACGCTCGACGGTGGCATCCACTCCCGCTGCGTCCCATAATTCGAAAGGTCCGAGCTCCCAGTTAAAGCCCAGGCGCATGGCGCGATCAATGTCTACGATACTGTCGGAAATTTCGGGGATGCAATTGGCGGTATAAATCCAAAGATCAGAAAGCAGAGACCATAAAAACCCTCCAGCTTTGTCAACTTTTGCCGCGGTGCTATCCAAGCTCAACAACATCCGAAGGCGCGAACCGGTCTGCTCAATGTTTTTCGCCATCTCCAAATTGGGGAATTTCGGTTTCTGCCGGGGGCGGTATTCGAGCGTCTTCCAGTCCAGCGCGAGGCGCTCATCTGGGCTACCCTCTGACGATTTCGTTTTCTTGTAGAAGCCGCCCTTGGTCTTGTCGCCCAGCCATTTACGGCCGACCATCTCGCGGAAGAAGTCCGGTAACGCTAGGCCACTCTGGTCTGGAGTTGGTGGCATGTTGGAGGCAACGTGGCCGAGAATATCCAATCCGACAAGATCAATGGTGCGGAAGGTGCCGGACTTCGGCCAGCCAATCGCTGCTCCGGTCAGAGCGTCCACTTCCTCGATGCTGAGATCCATCTTTTGCATCAGGCGCATCGCATTCAACACCGCAAAGGTGCCGATACGGTTGGCGATGAAATTCGGCGTATCTTTGGCGAAAACCACGCCTTTCCCCAAACGCAGATCGCAGAAGTACGCGACGTCATCGATCGCAGCCCGATCAGAATGTGGGGTGGGAATTATTTCCAGCAGCCGCATATAACGCGGCGGATTGAAAAAATGTGTGCCAAACCAGAAGCGCAGGAAGTCGTCGCTGAATCCCTCGGCGATTTTTTTCACCCGCAAACCGCTGGTGTTTGTTGTGACCAGCGTTCCAGGCTTGCGTACACCTTCAACCCGCT
>JAFAWN010000427.1 GCA_019241735.1 Terriglobales bacterium | reverse complement strand
CGCCCATATAATTAAATTCCGAGGTACCGGGATTGATGCGCGGGAATCCGAACAGACGAGGATCAGTTACACCCGTATTCAGCCCGTAGTAGGTAAGGGGGTTGCGGGTATGATCCACGGGCAGGATCGACTCATTGAAACTGTTGTAACTCGCACGCACTTCGTTCGACCAAGCCGAGCTCGGAGTGGAAGCCAGGTTCACCCCAAACAATTTTGTAATAGGGCTCGTCGTTGACAGCCATTCTGCTCGGAGCGGGAAGGCGTCTTCTTCAATCTGGGTCGTGTTGGCGTAGATGAACCGGGAACTGAGTACATTCGATTTGTTCAGAACATAGTCCGTCTTCGCAACCAGGTTGTCCCCACGATTTTTATTGTTGAAATCAAAATCTATGGCTGCGGGGTCGGTTTGTGAGGCGGTAAATCCTGGATTGGGAAGAAGCAGTTTCGTGAGTTGCAGGCTCAAGGGATTGAGAGCGCAAGTTGAAAAATTATCGTAATTGTTCTGGCAATAAGCGACATCCGCGGCATAATTTTTGTAACTGGGATCAAAGTACGTGATTGCGTCGGGGACACTGTAGAGCGCGGATTCAGGGGTACCGTCTGGTGCTGAAACTCCATCGGGGAAAAATGATGTCAGCGATGCCAGTGAGGTCGTCACAGGGCTGTCCACCACGCCTGGATTGCCTACCTTGTCGCGAATACCTTCATAGTTGAGGAAATAGAACCACTTGTCTTTCTTGATCGACCCGCCAAGCGAGGCCCCGAATTCGTGCATGATCAGCGCTGCCAGCGGCGTCGGCGCGGGGTTGAAATAATTCCGGGCGTCAAATGCAGCATTCCGGTGAAAGTAGTATGCGGAGCCGTGCAGATCATTGGTCCCTGACTTGAGCCCAATATTCATCACTACGCCGGGCTTGACGCCGTAGTCGGCAGTGGGACTCTCTTGTGTATTGAACTCCTGAATGGAATCGAGCGGCAGGAGACTTGCGGGTGTACCTTGAATTCCCGCGTCGTTAATTACGGTTTCTCCATAATAGGCGTCATTGTCGTCAGCCCCGTCAATGAAAAAGTTATTGTCGTCTGGGCGGTTGCCGTTCGACGTCACGGAGTGGAAACCGCCGCCTGGCGTCCTCTGCACCCCAGGATGGAGTTCCAATAAGTTTTGGAAATCCCGGCCTTGCACCGGCAGCTCAGAGATGGCCTTGTTCGGCAGCACGCCATTCAGAGTGGCATCCGTGGTGTCGACGAGCGATGCTTCAGCGGATACCGTCATAGTTTCGCTGACCGCACCTGGAGTGAGACGCAGGTCTATGCGGACATCGCGGGCCACTTCGAGAGTGAACTGCGTACTGACAGCTTTCTTAAAGCCGGCAGCCTCAGCCGCCGCGACATACGGACCTGGTTCGAGATTCGGGACTACATATTCACCCGCTGAGGTCGTGACCAACGACCGGCTCACGTTGGTTGCCGTGTTTGTGATCGTAACTTTCGCCGCTGCAACCACGGCCCCGCTCTGGTCGTACACGGTACCGAGAATTCGTCCTTCCGACGTCTGTGCCACCACGGCACTGGCGCTGAATAGGATTGCGAGGATGGTGAGCGAAGCAGCCTTGAAGTACGTCATAGATCTCCTCTTCCAGCGAAGCAATATCTCCGCGAACTTTGAGTCCCGCGTCACGTCGCGGGTTCGTCTTACACTTACCTGTGTGTTGGATGGTTGGCAAGCCGGAGCAACACGATATCACAGGCCGGATGCAAGCTTGCCCGCCTGCACTAAATGCAGGACTTGCTCCAGATTATTGCCGCGAAGGGGGACCGGGGCCAAGTTGCAGGGCATTGTAAGGGAACTTGGCGTGGAGTTTGTCAGTTTGTGGCCAGAAGTCAACCGAATCCGGCATGGATCGTGACATTTCTTGCCTGGTGCCCGCCTAATAAATCGAATTGTTCGGTAGCGTACTAACAATCGCGCCCTGCTCAACGGACAGCACGTAGGCATTTCCGCCCTCGCCGCGCCACGATCGCACGTCGAAGTGTCCTCCCGCTGGAACGTGATACGCAGAAATATTGCGGAAATCGAGCGGCGCCTCTTTCCTGCATACCTTGGGCGGCTGTGTGGGGCGAAGGAAGTAAACACCACGGCCAGTGCCAATTACCACTCCTTTTCCGTCCGGTTCGAGTAGAAATGCCGACTTCTCGTCGATAGCAATCTCCCGGGGATGCTTTGACCCTCCATCCTGCATGATGCGCGCGAGAAACACTAGAGTCCTGCCCATGCGGTTTCGCTTGGCAAAATGGCTATCGGTAATGGTCTCCTTCAGATTCGGAATGTGCAGGAAGTCCCGCACCACCGTGACCTGGTTATGGTACGGGTTCGCGAGCGCATCCTTGGATTGCAGTTCGCTGTCGTCCGGATCGTTCAGTGCCCCGTATAAAAACTCGCCCTGAACTGCGAGTCCCGCGCTGGTGCCGCCAATCGGTTTCCCGGCGGCGATGTGAGCATTGATGGCGTCCTGCACCAGCGTCCCCTGCCAGAAGTGGATATAGTTTGCCTGATCGCCTCCCGCGATGAAAATCGCCTCCGCATGATGAATGATTTCGGCTACCGCGGGATCCTGAGCGGTCTTACGATCAGGGATGATAAGCGTCGCCACCGAATTCACTTTGCACAGTCCGTTAACGTAGGAATTGTAGGCATCGTCCCCATGGGCCCGGAGCACCAGAAAATCGCCGCCATCCGCCTTCGCGCACAGCCAGCGGAACGCTTCGTCCAGATCGCTGCCACCTCCCATCATGGCCGTCCCTGCCGATGGATGGGTCGTCGCATCCTGCTGGTTCCCCACTCGCATGTATTGGAAAGAGGTGTTCTGGGCCGCTGAAATCGAAAGCAGAATTAACGGGAGGAAAATAACGAAAAGCGATCGTTGGATCATTGGTGGTCAGTACTTTATCAGGTATTTCGGGGTATGGAATTTGCCGGTAATACGATTAAGTGCCTCGCATACAACGCGAGGCTCGTTGGCGAACACTCCGCGCCACGTTTTAATACACCTGGAACACCTTATTCATCGCCCGCTGGATGTCATTCGAACGATTGAACCAGTCCCAAACCCGTCCGGTGCGCAGGTTCTCCACACTCAGCAGCGTGATTCCCAGGTTGATGCCGATAACGTCGGGATTCACCCAAAGTGTCTGGGGATTGAAGGCGTCGGCGAATCCATAGTGTCCGTAAATATGTTCGCCGAAATTCTGCTGCATGTAACGCAGCGCAGGCAGACAGATTCTGGGCGCAAACATCAATGATCCTGCCACCGCGCACGGCACGACCGTGCCGTCCACATCCCGCCGCGACAACGGGCTGCCCCACACCACGTAACCAATGTCGCTGTCGGACGCGCTAATGCCCCACAGATATTCCGAATAAGTTGAGGCGAAGCTGCGGAGACTCAGGCAATAAGCCCGGTGGGCGTAGGTCGCGGCCATGGAGTTCTGGAAATAATCTATGTCGTATGGGGGCCCATCGCGCCGGTTCCTGAGATCGAGCCACGCCTGCGAATACTGGTGTGTGAACAGGGGTCCCAGACCGACATATCTGTAGCCGAAGGATTCAATCTCCGGACGCGCGAAACGATACCAGGACTCCGCCGGCACGGGATATGTCGGCGAGCCGATAGCCAGCATGTGAAGCACAGCTTGTTCGTAATATGCAGTCCACTCTGCGTGCAGGAATCCGCTCTCCGGCAGCCAGCCCATGTGCAGCAGACCGGTCCGTTTATTGAGCATCCAGTTGAAGTCCACCCGCTCATAAATTTCTGAGGCGAGATCGAACATCTCACCATCATCCCGGTAATATTGCTGCGCGGTCAGCACTCCAGCGAGCAGCATAGCGGTATCAATCGTCGAAATTTCTGAGTTCCAGGCGCGCTCACCGGTCTTGCGATTCACAAAGTGGTAGTACCATCCCAGCACATGTTCCTGCTCATAGGCCAGGTGTTGGAGTGTCGCCCGGACACGCCCTCGCAGCCGGTTCGGATCCAGCCAGCGCCGTTCCGCGCCGATGCACATCGCGGTTAGTGCAAAGCCGGTAAGCGCGGTGCTGGCAATATCCAGGCTTCTCCCCGGAATCTGTGTGCCGTTGGTGCGAGCCCGGTCTAAGACCAGGCCCGTGTGGGGGTCGCCTTGCTCCCAGAAATATAAGAACGTTCGGAAGCTCAAGTCTTCCAGGAAATTGTCATCGGAGGCAGAAATCCAGGTCCGCAAGCGCGGACTGAGCGCCGCCGGCAGGGCCGCTGTAAGCGACAAAAAATGACGGCGTGAGAGGCTCCTCATATTCGTCCCAACCGGGCAGAAACTTGTCCGCCGTTCTCCCATATACTACGGGAATGTTTTTCACGCCGGTCGAATTTGCGGCTACGCGCCGGAGGTTCCTCACGCCCCTCCTGACCGTTTTGCTGGGTTGCGCTCTTACCGCACATGCGCAAAATTCTCCTCAGGGCGAGGCGCCCCCTGCATCGTTGAAGGTGCACGGACAGTCGAGTATTTCTGTAGAACCGGATCAAGTGCAATTCGATATTGGAGTGGTCGGACAGGCGATTAGCCCACAAGCAGCCACTGATCTGAATGCGAAACAGTCTGCGGTGCTCGCTCGTGAACTCAAGGCGGCATTGCCCGCTGCCAACGTCAAGAGCATTAACTTCTCGGTGAATCCCAACTACGATTATCCGCGCGACGCGCCGCCGTCGATCACCGGATACACGGCGTCGAGTACCGTCCGGGTTCTCTTGAACGATATCTCCAAGCTGCGGATCGTGATCGACATCGCCTTGAAATCGGGAGCAAACAGCATCAACCGGCTCACATTTACCCTGCGCAACGAGAAAAATGTTCGCGCCCGCGCTCTGGCGTTGGCGGCAGCGCAGGCTCAGGCGGGGGCGGAAGCGCTGGCTGCATCGCTGAAACTGAAGTTAGGGCGGCTTGTGTCCATCGAGGAGGGACAGCCGGTCGTGATTTCTCCTCCACGCGAATTCTCTTTCGAGAAGCTACAATCTACGTCGCTGGAGCCAATTTCAGCCGGCACTATCGACGTGCATGCGGATGTGGACCTAACATATGAGGCAGCGCCATGAATAGATTCGGTCTGGGAATCGCAATTGGAGTTGGGATAGGCGCCGCCATGGGGGCGGCATCACACAACATGGGCGCATGGGTCGCGATTGGAGCCGGCATCGGAGTTGCATTAGGCGCAGTGCTTAACAGGTTCAAACGCGCCTGATTCCATCAAGCCGCCCGCGCCGGCGCCACCGCCGTCGTGCAGAATGCGCACTTGCGTGCTCCAATTGGAATCTCACTTAAACACTCCGGGCACTTCCGTGTGGTGGGATCAGCAGGGGCCTCCGCCCGCCGCGCGCGTGCGACCAATGCATTGATAGGCAGGACGACGAAGAAATAAACTGCGGCTGCTATCAACACAAATGACAGCAACGCATTGATGAAATCCCCCAACAAAAATTTGCTGCCATTCACCGTGAAGGTAATGGCAGAGAAGTCCGGCTGTTTTACGATGGCGGCAATCAGCGGAGTTATCAGGTCCTTCACCAGTGCCGTTATTACCGCGCCAAATGCCACGCCGATCACCACACCTACGGCGAGGTCCACCACATTGCCGCGCAGCAGAAACTGTTTAAATCCTTTCATCGTTGTCCTCCATCCTTAGCAGCTGATTCCAAATCTCAATCCCTGGAGTTGCTGACCTCTTATGCTCGCAACTGTATGCCCTTTGTCTCGGGCAACAACAAAGTCGCCGCCATCATAACGAGATACGCGCCCGCGGCAAAAATTGCGATAGCGTGCCCCAGCGGCATCGAGGCCGTCAGGAAGCCTACCAGCGCCGGGAACAATGCGCCAGCGGCGCGCCCAAGATTATATGTGAAGCCTTGCCCCGTGCCCCGCAAACGGCGAGGAAATAATTCGGTATAAAACGCGCCTACCGGACTAAAGGCCCCGGAGGAGAAGAATCCCAACGGCATACCCAGCGCCAGAGTCCCCGAATTGCCGATGTTGAGGAATGTGTAAGCCATGACCGTGATCGACGCTCCCACCGCGAACAGCACCAGCGTCGGCTTACGACCCAGCAAATCCGAGAGATAGGCTGCGCACACATACCCGGCGAAGGATCCCGCGATGATTACCGCCAGATACCCGCCAGTGTCCAAAACTGAAAGCCCTTTTTCCGTTTTCAGATAGGTCGGCAGCCAGGTGGTTATCGCGTAGTAGCCGCCCTGCACCCCTAGAGCCAGCAGCGAGCATAAGATCGTGGTGCGGAGCAGCACAGGCGAGAATATTCCGAGGAACCCCCCCAGCATTCTGGGATCGCGTACCGGCGCGGACACAACCGGCTCCGGCACATTTTTGCGGATGAAGAAAACCAGCAACGCCGGCAAAATTCCTATCCAAAATAATGTCCGCCACGCGAAATTTGGAGGCAGCCAGGAAAACGCCATCGTGTACAGAACGGCGGCAAATCCCCAGCCGATTGCCCAACCGGCTTGCACGCATCCCACGGCTTTGCCCCGATGCTGTGCCCGGATGCTCTCGCCTATCAACACCGATCCCACCGCCCACTCGCCGCCGAAGCCCAAGCCTTGAAGACCGCGCGTGATCAGCAACTGCCAGAACGACTGCGTGAACCCGCTGAGAAACGTGAAGACGGCAAACCATAAAATGGTTATCTGCAAAATCCTCACGCGTCCAAACCTGTCAGCCAGCCTTCCCGCGAGTCCTCCGCCGATTGCGGAAATAAGCAGTGTGACGGTACCCAGCATGCCGGCCTGGGCCTTGCTCAGGCGCCAAGCCGTGATAAGCGTAGGGATCACGAAGCTGTAGACCATTACGTCGAGGCCGTCGAGCGCCCAGCCGCCAAATGTAGCGGTCAAGGTGTTGAGTTCCGGGCGGGTGAGCTCTCTTATCCAGCCGATCTGCGACGCGGTTCGCATTCGAAGTCCGTTGCTGTGTCAGAGCCGGGCCATTGCCCGCAGGGTAATGCCGGCCTGCCTCAGTTTCCCGGCAACCGCGGCAGCAATTTCCGGAGCACCTGGCGTGTCGCCATGAATGCAGATGGTTTGCGCGGAGAGAGCAACCTCACTTCCATCGCTGGACATTGCAATTCCGAGTTGGACAATACTTTGCGCCTGCTGCGCGGCTTCCAAAGGATTAATGATCAGCGCATTTTCGAATTGCCGTGACCGCAGGCTTCCGTCTTTCTCGTAGCGGCGGTCGGCGAAGGCTTCGGCCGCAACCGCAAAGCCGGCCTCCCGAAAAGCTTGCAGCATGGTGGATCCTGCCAGACCTACGAGCATGACTTCGCGGCGCCACCGCGCCACCCCTTCCGCGATTGCTCTTGCTATCGTTGGGGTGCGCGCCGCCTGGTTGTAAAGCGCTCCGTGCGGCTTCACATACAATATCTTCGCGCCGCATTCGGACGCGACATCCGCCAGCGCCTGAACTT
>JAFAWN010000382.1 GCA_019241735.1 Terriglobales bacterium | reverse complement strand
TGCGTCAACAAATTACGCAATGGACGCTACGATACTACACCTTAGACATCCTATAGGGTTTTGTTTGTAGCCCTGATTGAATCAACCTGTACTCTCGGGCTCAGAAGTTACTGATGATACGGGCCCGGGCTTGAGTTCTTCGCAAAGCCAAAGCAACGAGACGCTTACGACAACGAAAGATTTAAAGTCAACGAATACACCTGCATCGCTTGCACGGCTCATTCTGTAGAATGCCGTCGTGACCGCACAACGCAATCACCGGCTTCCCCCTGAGTTTCAAGCTGCCTCAACGCGGCGACGCGTGGAAGGGTGTCTGAATTATTTCAGGGAACATGAAGGGGAAATGGTTGAAACCATAATGGAGATGGTTGAGATTGAATCTCCGAGTGACAACAAGAAGGCTGCTGACACTATGGCCGCGCGGCTCGCAGAAATGTTCTCGCGGCTAGGGGGCGAACTGCGACTTCACCGTGCCCAGGAGTTCGGCGACCATCTCCAGGTTGATTTTTCGGGCGACCGCGGGGCCCCGATTCTTTTGCTTGGGCATTACGACACCGTTTATCCGCTGGGTACATTACGTGGAATGCCATGCCGTCGAGCTAATGGTCGAATCTGGGGACCGGGCGTACTGGATATGAAGTCCGGTATTGCGCTGATGCTTCATGCGCTGGAATTTCTGCAACTGCGGAATCGCCGCGAGCGGCGGCCGGTGATCGTGCTTTTGGTTTCGGACGAAGAGGTCGGAAGCAGTTCCTCCAGACAGATTACGGAAACTCTGGCGAGGAAGGCAGCCGCCGTGCTCGTGCTTGAGCCTTCGTATGGATTACGCGGAGCGGTCAAGACTGCGCGAAAGGGGGTAGGCCAGTACACGATCAAAGTGACGGGAAAAGGGGCCCATGCCGGACTCGATTTTAAAAAGGGCGCCAACGCAATCGTCGAAATGGCGCGACAAATAATCAGGGTGTCGAACTACACCGACCTTGAAAGAGGAATCACCGTTAACGCTGGGACCATCCAGGGAGGTACGCGGGGGAACGTCGTGCCCGCCGAAGCTGTAGCTACCATCGATCTGCGAAGTGCCAGGATGAAAGATGCGGCGGGAATGGATCGCAAGTTTCGTGCACTCAAGCCCTTTGACCGCAGGTGCCGGGTGGAGGTCTCCGGAGAAATCAATCGGCCGCCGATGGAGCGCACCGCGGGAGTGGCTGCACTCTTCGCCAAAGCCTCGGAAATCGCCCGGGACTTAGGCTGGAAGCTTCAGGAGGCGGCAGTTGGGGGCGCCTCAGACGGAAATTTTACCGCCGGCATGGGTATTCCGACGCTCGATGGCCTCGGCGGGGTTGGGGAAGGCGCGCATGCGATCAGCGAATCGGTATTAATTTCGGAATTGCCGCGCCGGGCCGCTCTCCTGGCGGAATTGATCCAGCGCGTGTAGCCTCGCCCAGTTGCCAAACCAATCTAGGGGGGCGGCTCGCACGAATTTTGACTCTGGGGTGTCGCAAGCCTAGAATCTGCTGTAGGATCTGGCGAAAAGTTGCCAAACCCCGAATGGAGGGCTTTATGGGCGAGGGCTTGTTCCAGCCTATGCACCTTTTGCTGATTCTCGGTATAGCGATCCTGATTTTCGGACCCAGCAAACTCGCCGGTCTGGGCAAGGGTCTTGGCGAAGGGATAAAAAACTTTAAATCGGCAATAAAGGACGGGGAAGAGAAGCCGACTGACAAACCTCCGGAACAGAAGGTTTAATTACAGCACCCCATGCTCTCGCAGCATTCTGTACACCAGCGACACGGGTAAACCCACCACATTGAAATAATCCCCTTCAATATAAGTAACCCAGCGCGAGGCCATCCCCTGGATGGCAAATGCGCCGGCTTTATCCATGGATTCTCCGGTGGCCACGTAGGCGCGAATCTCGTCCTCGGTTAGATCCATCATCGTCACCGAAGTTGTCGCCGAGCGAATGTCTTCGACGCACGCGCATTCTCCGGTTGGCCCCAGCAGGCAGATACCAGTGGTGACATAGTGCGTGCGACCTGAGAGCAGTCTTAGAATCCGTACTGCATCTTCATAATCTGCCGGCTTGCCGAGAATTTGCCCGTCAACCAGAACAACCGTATCAGCCCCAAGTATCCAATCTTTGGAACGCTCTGCACGAACAGTGCGAGCTTTCTCTCGTGCCAACTGCTTGGCGTATTCCTCAGCGGCTTCGCCTTGCGGCGGTGGTTCGTGAAGGTTTGAAACCTGTATCTCAAATGGAATCCCAGCGGCTGTCAGCAGATCGCGGCGGCGTTCGGAGGCGGAAGCCAGAACCAGCACTGGAGATGTGTTTGAATGATGCAGAATTTATTGCAGCTTGGGCTCGAATTTGGATTGCGTGTCTGGGAGAAAAAGCTTTCCATCCTTCGCCAACTTGGCTTCGAGCCGCTCGGTGCAATCGCATTCGCCGCAAGCCCATGGGTCAGAGCCGTTATGATCGCGGCAGTTTCGGCGATCATGCGCATCCTGCACTTTCACTAGCTCAAAATATTGCTCCCAGTAAGGGCGCTCCTCCTCGAGCGGAGTCGGGCAATAACAGATTTCGACCCACCGGGTGGTTCCGTCCGGCGCATCTCGGGCCTGCTGCATGTTGCGAAGATATTCGCCTTCGGCGACGGAGCCTTTCCCCAGATTTCCATCATCAATCGCTGTGCGCAGAGCTTCCTCGCGGCCGGGCTTAATGCGGGCTCTAACTAGATAACGCATAGAGTGATATTTTATTCCTTTCTTGGCCAGCAAACAGCGCGAAAAACGGACCGCCGGTGACCGCCTGTTAGAATCAGGCTTCGACTATTTAAGATTTTTCTGCTGCAAACATGCCTTCCCCGCCGTCCATCGACGCCGCATTCATACGTAATTTCGCAATTATCGCGCATATCGAT
>JAFAWN010000303.1 GCA_019241735.1 Terriglobales bacterium | reverse complement strand
GACGCCGCCACGAAAAGCGGCAAGCATCTCAAAGACACCGAAATTGCCCTGCGGAAAATGGCTGCCAAACTAAGGGACATCAAACGAATCGCGAGCCTGGAAGACCAGAGACAGGTGCAGGAGGCGACCGATCACCTAGAGCAGGTGAGAACAGATTTGCTCTCTCACATGTTTAAAGGAAAAGAATGAGCTTGTTTCGCGCAACCGTGTTGCTAGCAGTTGTAGTATTGGCTATCAGTGCCGCCGGCCAGCACAGGCGCGACCCGCTTAGCCCACGCGAGGTTGATCAGTTGCGTGATGCCGCGCAAGAGCCGGACATTCGGCTTAAACTCTATCTCACTTTCGCCCGTGACCGTCTCGCCGCTCTCGATACTGCGCGTGCGGATCCGAAAATAACCGACTTGGGACGCGAAACTCACGACCGGCTGCAGGATTTTCTCGACGTTTATGACGAGCTGAATGACAATATTGATACATTCGCCGGCCGTAGAAACGATATTCGCAAGCCATTGAAATCTGTTATTGAAGCGGACGCGGAATTTCAGAACAAACTGGAGGCCCTAAAGAATTCTGTGCCTTCCCCAAAAGACGATCCTAAACAATATGAATTTCTGCTGACCAGCACCCTAGATACCCTGGTTTCCAGCCGGCAAGATCACCATGACCTGCTGGCAGAACAGGAAGAAGCTGCGAAGCACAAGAAATTGGTCAAACCGGAGTGATTCCCTCTCAAACCTCGAACCGCAGCGCAAGCCCGACCTTTTCCGTGGTGAGCTGAGCAACGGTGAAGGCCGGCCTACTGGAAATTTTCCACGAAAGTTACCGCGAATTGCGGCCCCGCGCACCCATTCCGGAGTGCGCCATCGAGTTTTACCCATTCGCTAACATTAACAACACCATCCGACTGCGCGACGGCAAGTTGCTGGTGCGGCTCTCAGATCTGCTGGAAGGTGCGCCGGAGAATGTACTGCGAGCCATCGTCCATATACTTCTCGCCAAAATGTATCGCAAGGATATTGGGCGCGAATATTCCACCCGCTACCGCCGTTATGTTTCCAGCCTGGCGGTCCGCCGGAAAGCAGACCTAGTGCGGCAAATCCGTGGCCGCAAACGCATCGAATCTGCTTGCGGGAGCAGTTTCGATCTCGAAGCAATTTTCGATGATTTGAACGCGCGCTTTTTCCACGGACTGCTGGCCCGCCCGCAGATGACCTGGAGCCAAAAAGCTGCGCGTAATAACCTGGGGCACTACGATCCCGCGCACAACGCCATCGTGGTCAGTGCGATCTTCGATCAGCCTCGCGTTCCCCGTTACGCCGTAGAATACATCGTTTACCACGAGATGCTGCATTTGAAGCATCCGGTGAAGCTGCGCGGAAGCCGGCGCTGTGTACATTCAGCGCAATTTCAAGCCGAGGAAAAACTTTTCCCGGCTTTGCTCGCCGCCAAGGCTTTCCTCAAACGCTTATGAAGCCCTGAATCGCCTGCATCCTTGGCGCATTTGGTTTCATCTGCTACGTTGACGCTGTCATTGCGAGCCAGTTATCCTGATAACTACTCTATTACCTCTGCAATCTCAGCAGTATTAGAAGCAGGTTCCGAAAATGCTGCAAGCATTCATTATTACGCTGCGGGAAGGGGTCGAAGCTGCCCTGATCGTTGGGCTCACGCTTTCCTATCTGACAAAGATAGGGCGTGCGGGTCTGCGCAAAATCGTGTATGGTGCGCTGGCCGCGGCGTTCCTCAGCAGCGTCGCGCTCGCGATTGCTTTATCCCGCACCCAATGGAACCAGGATATTTTCGAGGGTTGGGTGGAACTCGCGGCCGCGTTCTTCGTGGTCTCCATGATTTTGTTCATGATGAAGGCCGGCCCCAAGCTGAAGGCCCAGATCGAAGGAAAAGTTGGGGGGCTCGCGGGCGAAGGCTCTTCGGTGGGGCTGTTTCTGTTCATTTTTTTCATGGTGCTGCGCGAGGGCGTAGAAACGGTGCTGACGCTGGCGGGAGTTTCGCTCAACTCCACGGAGCTGCTCAGCTTTCTCGGAACGGTTTTAGGCGTGGCGTCAGCGATTATTTTCGGAGTAATGTTCGTCAAGGGCAGCGTTCGGATCAGCCTGGCGAAGTTTTTCCGCATCACCACTGTGATCCTCTTCTTCGTGGCCACGCAGCTCACAATCTCTGGCCTGCATGAGCTGTCAGAAAGCGGCGTGCTTCCTTCTTCCAAACGGGAGATGGCGATCATTGGGCCGATCGTACGAAACGATCTTTTTTTCTTTATAACGATCCTGGCCCTGGCCGGATTGATGGTTTTATTTGAGGTGAAGCGGCGGCAGCCCGCTTCCCTGCCCTCGGCTGGAGCGCAACGCCGCAAGATTCTGTCGGCTGCGCGGCGGGAGAGCCTGTGGATGGCATCGGTCTATGCCACGGCATTTATTTTCATCGTTTTGGTCAGCGCGGAATTTATTTACACCAAGAGCGTCAGCGCCCTTTCACCATCGACCCAGGTAACCTTCGTGAATGGCGCAGTCAGCATTCCCCTCGCGGCTATCGGAGATGGAGATTTACACCGTTACTCCGCTACCGAAAACGGCACCGAGATTCGGTTTTGGCTTTACCGGAAGCCCGACGGCAAGATTGCCACGGTGTTTGACGCCTGCCAGATCTGTGGCGGAGCAGGCTTTTCCAAGGGGCCGAATGGTGTGGTGTGCAAGAATTGCGCCTCACCGATCAACGCCCAGTCGCTCGGTTCTAAGGGCGGATGCAATCCTGTTCCTTTGACCGCGGACGTCAATTCTGACTCCATCGTCATCCGCGAGGCCGACCTTGCTTCGGGCGCGCGCCTCTTCGAAAAGTAATCATGTTCTTACGCCTGGTCGGTGAATCGTTTCTTCGGCAGAAACGCCGCAAATTGCTGGCCGGCATTGCCATTGCCTTGGGCGTCTGCGTAGCGACAGCCATGATTGCAGTCGCCACCGATATTGGCGACAAGATCAGTCGTGAATTGCGCAGCTACGGCGCCAATCTGGTCGTCACCCCGCAACAGGATGGCCTCGCCGTTCAAATTGCCGGAGTGGATTTAAAACCTCCCGGCAGCCGCGCCTATCTGAATGAAGCGGACCTGCTCAAGATTAAGGGAATTTTCTGGCACAACAACATTGTGGGGTATGCGCCCATGCTCTCCGTTAACGTCTTGCTGGAACCCGGCCAAACAGACGTAACCATGCTGGGAACGTATTTTTCGCGGCGCGTAAAATTCGGCGTGGAAAATTTCACCACCGGTGTGCGCGTTACCAATCCGTGGTGGAAAGTGAAGGGTGCCTGGCCAGGCGACGATTCTGAGAATGTATTGCTCGGAGAACGGTTGGCTTCGAAATTCGGTAAAGAACCGGACAACGAAATTGAAATTAATGGCTGGCCGCATCGCATCTCAGGAATCCTCTCGACCGGAGGCCCCGAAGACGACCAGATCGTTGCGCCTCTTCCCCTGTCGCAGTCAATCCTGGGAAAGCCGGGCGCAGTCGATCGCATCTACGTCAGTGCGATCACCAAGCCTGAAGATGCCTTTGCCCGCCGCGACCCGCGGTCGCTGAGCCCGGAAGTTTACGACCGATGGTACTGCTCCCCGTACGCGCGTTCGATTGCCTATCAACTCGAAGAGGCGATTCCGCATTCGCATGCTGAACCCATTCGCCAGATCGCGCAAAATGAAGGAGTCGTGCTCTCCCGCATCAAGGGCCTGATGCTGCTAGTGACACTGGCCGCGCTAATCGCCTCCGCGCTCGCGGTTTCAGCGGCAATGGCAACCAGTGTTTTCGAGAGGCGCGGCGAGGTAGGGCTGATGAAGGCTTTGGGTGCGGGAAATCTCTCCGTCGCCGGTTTATTTCTCGCGGAGGCAGTGCTTTTGGCAGTCCTTGGCGGCATTGCGGGATTGGCCGGAGGATCATTACTGGCGCACCAGATTGGACGGTCGGTTTTCGGGTCCACTATTTCAATTCAGCCGGTGTCAGGAGCGCTGATTTTATTGGTCGGCATCGTGGTTACGTTCGCGGGAAGCGGCGTTGCGATCCGCCGTGCTGTGATTTCTGATCCCGCACTGGCGTTGCGGGGCGAGCCGTGATCGCGCAGCTACGGGACGTCAAAGTTCGACGCGGCACGCGATCTTCTTCGCTGTTTTTGCGTATGCTGTTGCGCGCGACAATGTTTCGGCGTGGAAGGACTGCCTCTGCGCTGCTGGCCATCGTGGTGGCAGCCGCCGCAGCCACCGCGGCGCTAAATCTGTTCGTCGATATGCAGGCCAAACTCACCCGGGAATTCCGAAATTACGGCGCGAATGTCGCGATCGTTGCGCCCCCTGCCGAACTGCTTCCGCAAGATGTATTGCCAATCGTGGAATCCGCACTGAATGGACGCGGATATGCCGCCCCTTTTGCGTATGTGGTCGCGCACGCTTCCAATGGGACGCCTGTCGTAGTTTCCGGAACCGATTTCGCTCGCGCACGAAAGTTGAACGCCTGGTGGCAGGTCGCGAAATGGCCGGATGGACCTAATGAAGCACTCCTCGGAATAAAGGCTGCCAGCTTGGTGAGTTCCGACGGCAAGCCGTTCGATTTAAGTTTCGAGGGTCACACCATCCGGCTTAATCCTGTCGGAACCCTGCAAACCGGCGCCGCGGAAGATAGCCGTATCTATATTCCGCTCTCTGAATTCACCGCATGGACTGGCGTAGCGCCCTCCACCGTGGAAGTTGCAGTATCCGGCTCAGCACGCGAAATTAATACCGCCATTGCCAAACTTAGAGACGCTTTGCCGCGCGCGGAAGTTCGCCCGGTCCGGCAGATTATCGAAGGCGAAGCCCGAGTGTTTGGCAAGATGCGTTCTACATTACTGGCCGCTTCGGCCATTATCATTGTCACCGCTGCATTGTGTGTCCTCGCCACTTTACTCGGCTGGGTTTCGGACCGCCGCCGCGACTTTGCCATCATGAAGGCGCTGGGTGCTTCCCAAGGGCTCATCAACAGCTTCTTTGCGGGGGAGGCGGCAATACTGGGGGCAGTTGGAGGTGTTCTCGGTTTCCTCATCGGTGTACAAATCGCGATCTGGATCGGCCGGGTAAACTTTCACGCGGCGGTTGCGCCGCGATTGGCTATCTTCCCTATTATCCTGAGCGGCAGCATGGCGGTGGCTTTGGTCGCTGCGATCACTCCCATTTTTTTGCTGGGCCGGCTTCAGCCAGCTACTATTTTGAGGGGCGAGTAATGATCCGGCTGACAAACGTAACCCGGCTTTATGCGGCGCAGACTGGCGCGGCGGAAGGCGCAGTCCGCGCGCTGGATGATTTTTCGCTCGCCGTCGAACCGGGCGAGTGGATCGCCATCATGGGGCCGTCGGGCTCCGGAAAATCTACGCTGGTTAATTTAATTGGCTGCCTCGACCGTCCAACTTCAGGGGAAATCTGGCTGGATGGAGAAAATGTCGCCAAAATCTCCACCGCCAACCTCACCCGGATTCGCGCAGAAAAGATCGGATTCATCTTTCAACAATTCCACCTTATTCCTTACCTCACTGCCGTAGAGAACGTAATGCTCGCCCAGTACTTCCATAGCATGAGTGATGAAGCCGAGGCAGCCGCGGCGCTCGACCGGGTTGGCATGACAGATCGGGCTCACCATTTGCCATCGCAATTGTCTGGCGGCGAGCAGCAGCGCGTCTGTATTGCCCGCGCGCTGATCAATGATCCGAAAATTGTGCTGGCAGACGAACCAACCGGTAATCTGGACGCCAAAAACGAAGAAATTGTTCTCCGCCTGCTGCGCGAATTACATCGCGAAGGACGCACAATTTTGATGGTAACTCACGATCCCGTCGTGGCCCGCCTCGCTGACCGGCGCGTTGAGCTGCACCATGGAAAGATTGCCGCCCAGGAAGTATTTGCCATGGCCGATGAGGAACAATTTGATGAAGTGCTGGAGGAGCTTTGGGCGCTCGAGGAGCACGGCCAACCAGCCGAAATGGGACGCATGGAGGTACACGGCGCGTTGCCGGTGAGCATCGCGGTCGAGAAAATGATTGCGCTGGGACTCGTCACCACTCGTCCTCAGCCTTCCGGGATCAACCAGAAGCGGCCTCCGCAAAAACCGTTCATCAATCCTTGTCACGACGCCCTGAAGCCCAGGGGCGTTTCAACCGGCGACGGCAGCATGATCGTGGAATTTACTCCTAGCGGGCGCCGCCGCGCCGCTGACATCATTCGGCGGCACCGGCTCGCAGAGCGGCTGTTCACCGATAGCCTGGCGCTCGACAGCGAATCCGAGATTGAGCAACAAGCCTGTAAATTCGAGCATGTGCTCTCGCCTGAGGTGACTGACAAGATCTGCACCTTTCTCGGGCATCCCCGCACCTGTCCCCACGGGGCGCCGATCCCTCCCGGCCCATGTTGCGGCATTGATTCCGGCTCCGGAGTTGCCGAAGCTTCGCTTTTGGGAAGAATTTAGTTGCCGAGAATACGCATCGGAGTCTTCGACTCGGGCTTCGGCGGCTTAACCGTACTTAAAGCTTTACTTGAGCTTATTCCTGACGCCGGGTATCTCTATTTCGGCGATACTGCCCGGCTCCCCTACGGATCGAAATCCGCGGAAACCGTGGGAAGGTATGCGGTTGAGGCGGCAAACTTCCTCGAGCGGCAAGGCGCCCAGTTGGTCGTCATCGCCTGCAACACCGCCTCGGCCCTTGCTCTCGATAGGATTAAGGCCTCAACCAGCGTCCCGATAGTTGGAGTCATCGAGCCTGGAGCCAGAAACGCCTCCAACGCCAGCAA
>JAFAWN010000286.1 GCA_019241735.1 Terriglobales bacterium | reverse complement strand
CTTGAGCGCGCGAAGCCACGAGCGCCCGGGTGGCGCACGAACTGCGGGGGATGGGATACGACGCGCGCGTGATCGTCGGCGGCCTGCGCGCCTGGAAGAAAGCTGGACTGGAGCTCGAACCTGTCCCCGCCGAAGATATCGTGCTGCTACCGACCTTCGCCCAGATTGCGGGGAAGTAAACCGCGGCGCAAATGACTGTGGTTTAAGTCTCGGTGTGGCAACGCTGGCTGCTGCTGAGATGAATGAACTGCAACCCGCTCGGCTCGCCGAATGCCGCTGGCGAACCGATCGTGTGTACGCCATCGGATGCGATCAAGTCATTCTTTCGAATGGGTCGGATGTGCTTGTTCTAGGGGGACTTTATCGCAGTGCGTACCGCCAGGTGACGGACGAGGTAAACGGACTGCAGCGCACATTTTTAATGCCCGACCGAAGGCGAGTCGAGTTGTTCCGTAGTCCATTGCAGAGCTGGACGAATCGCACCGGGCCAAGCGCCGTGATAGCCGGCCCGCAGATCACTTCCGACATCGTGAACTTCAAAAACCAGAAGGCTATCCAGGCACAACACTTCCGATACTGCGCCCACGTCAACAGCAAGGTCGATCCGGTGAGTGCCGTTGTTTAGAAAATCTCCTGGAACGATAAACGAACTTCGCAACAAACCCGCCGGCATTCGAGGTTGGCCGTATATTCCTGTGTTGAAAAGATAAACACCATGCTCGTTGTGAAAGTCCACGCACAGTTCTAGGCTGACATTGGGCGCCCGTTTCCAGTATTCGAACTCCACCACGAATGACGTCCTGACGGTAATTGGATCAGAAGGGGACCCCTTTAGCGGTCGGACGCATGCTCGTCGGAGCCTAAAGACATCGTTTCCCGGCGCACTGTTGATGTCGTGATACATCAATTCATTCGAAGCGGGAATGCAATTCTGCAAGTAGCGGGAGGTTACTTGTATTGGCAGTCCCTCCATCACGATTCTTCCTTCGTGCAGGCAGATTGCGCGGGTGCACAGACTGTCAACAGCCACAAGGTTATGGCTTACGAACAACACAGTCCGCCCGTGATGCGCGGCCTCGCCCATCTTTCCCAAACATTTCTTCTGGAAAGCTGCGTCTCCGACCGCCAGCACCTCATCCACGATTAGAATTTCCGCCTCCAGGTGCGCCGCAACGGCAAATGCCAGCCGCACGTGCATGCCGCTGGAATAGCGTTTGACTGGCATGTCGAGAAACTGGCCGCATTCCGCAAAATTCACGATCTCGTCGAATTTGCAGTTAATCTCGCGCCTCGTCATGCCCAGAATTGCTCCATTGAGATAAATGTTCTCTCTTCCAGTCAATTCGGGGTGGAAGCCCGTACCCACCTCGAGCAGCGCACCCATTCGGCCTTGAATTTCAACACGCCCCTCGGTGGGCTTCGAGATCCGCGATAAAAGTTTTAGCAATGTGGATTTGCCTGCGCCATTCCGTCCTATGATCCCCAGTACTTCGCCGTGTCGGACTTGGAGGGAAATGTCTCTGAGGGCCCACAAGTACTCGGGGCCGCGCTGCCGGCTGGGGGCTCCCAATGCGGCGGCGAGTTGGCGCCCGGGGGCCCGCAACGCGTCGCTTAGCGTGTCACGGAGCGCATTGTAGCGCTGCCGCTGGCCTATGCGGTATCGCTTGCCGATCCCTTGACAACGAATGGCTAGAGCGCTCATGTTTCAAATAATGTCAGCGAGGCTGTCTTCCGTTCGCCGAAAGTAATAAAGACCAGTGACGAAAATCAGGGCAGCCGCCGCCACAGACACTAGCAGAAGCCGTCCTGGTGCTTCTGCGGCCCCGAGCAGGGACCAGCGAAAGCCATCAACCACTCCGACCATCGGATTGAGCGCATACCAAATTCGCGCTGACTGCGGCACTACCTTGCTGGGATAGGCAACGGGAGTCAAAAAGAAACAGAGCTGCACGAGAAAGCCAACGGTGTAACGCACATCTCGATATTGGACGTTTAATGCCGACAACCACAGTCCGGCGCCCAATGAGACGAACGCGGCCAGGAAGACGAAAAAAGGCAGCGCCAGCCACGCTAAAGTCGGCACAAATCCGTAATATGCCAGGTATGGAATCAATATAAAAAGAGCAACAATGAAGTCCACCAAGCTCCCCAGCACGGCTGACAGGGGCACGACAAGCCGCGGGAAGTACACCTTTGTAATGAGTCGCTCGTTCGTGACCAGGCTGTTGCTTGTTTCCGTCAGAGCAGAGGCAAAAAGCTGCCAAGCCACCATGGCTGTATACACAAACACAGAGTAGGGCACGCCGGCAGAGGGCACTCTTACCAGGTGCCCAAGGAACAAATTTAAGGTGAGAGCAATGAAGAGGGGTTGGATAATGGCCCATGCCAGTCCGATGACGGTCTGTTTGTAGCGAACCTTGATGTCGCGCCAGGTTAGGAAATAGAGCAGTCCGCGGTACTGCCACAGCTCTCGTAGTGGCAGCCGCCACGACGTGTCGGATGCTGTGATGACAACGAGCGGCGACTCAAGCGCGAGCCTTGCATCGGCTGGATTGTCTGTCATCGGGAGGTTGGAGCACGTCGGACCCGCACCCTCGAGGCCGGTAGACAACACTTGCATGCTTGGGGAAGGGAAGCAGCTGGTGAAACTCAAACGTCTGCGCATTCTATTTCTCGAGAGCTTCGGGTTCCAAATGTTTCGGACAGTGGAGATTCGCCAGACGGCGCCTCCGCCGGAAAAAATGGGGCGCAGGTTCCGGAGTGCTGTTGATGGAGATAACGGGGTGCAGAAGCGAGTTCCAATGGAATGTGGTTCCGTTTGAGTACCATTTAATCACCACAGCTGGCAAAAGCTGGAAGTCGAGATTGCCGAGGCAGAGCTGCTGGTACACTTCCGAGCACGCCCGCAAAAAAGCTTCGTTCTGATTCGTCGAGTGTCCGGCTGCGACTCGCAATCAACCACTGAGTAAGACCGCTTACGCCCGCCGCGACATAGGCGGCGATATTGAAATATTGTCGAAAAGCACAGGCGCCCGTTCTCAGGAGGTTCGTCATAGCGGGCCCTTCACGGCAGATAAGCCGCGCTGTGTGCCGCTTCACGCGAACGTATTTTCGGAGGGAAAAGGAATCGTATTCGCGGTAGAAGTAAAGTGGATCCGCGATATTCGCGAAGCGGCTGTCCTGCAGTGCTGAAAACCAAAGCTCCCAGTCTTCCGCGCCGTTATTGGATTCGTTATAAGGGTGCGCGAGAAACCACTCCACTCGGGCGAGTGCAGTCGCGTGTGCTAAGCGTACGCCAGACAATGGGTTTCTGACGATTGCTTCGTGCTCTGTTGGAAAGGTTCGAATACCCACAGGATCCCACCCCCGAATCACCACGAGACTACACCCCACCAAATCGACGTCAGCGTGCTTAGCAAGAAAGCTGATCTGCCGCTCGATGCGCTCTGGATGGAGCACATCGTCCGCATCCATCCGCGCAAGATAACGTCCGCGAGCTAAATTGGCGATCCGATTAAGTTGCGCCGACAAGCCAAGATGCGGTCCAGTAAGAACATGAACGCGTGGATCATCGAAAGTGTTCGCAATCAGTGCTGAACCATCGGTCGATCCGTCGTCGCATAGGATCAGTTCCCAATCGGAGAATGTCTGTGCCAGCACGCTCGACACTGCTGCCCGTAACCAATCGGCGTTGTTATAGACCGGAAGCCCGATAGTCACGGTCGGAGTGTGGGAACGGACTCGCACGCGGTAGGTTATCTTCAACCCGGAACCGAACGGTGTCAACCGTGCCAAGAGCTTTGCCTAGAGTTCGCGGAAACGGAACGGGGTCCGACAGTCCGCG